>JAUIBM010000247.1 GCA_030428345.1 Alphaproteobacteria bacterium
GCTCGAACTGGAACGGCAGGGCTTCAACTATGCGGAGATCGCACGCCGCCTCGGCCGCCGGCGCAACTCGGTTCTCGGCCGCCTCGCCACGCTCGCCCGCCGCGACGCCCTGCTGGAGGAAAGCGCATGAAGCTCTCGCTCGCCATGCAGAAGGCGCTCGACGACGCGGCGCTGGCGCCGCTCCACCGCAACCGCCACGGCTGGGCCAACACCGGCCATCGCGGCCATTCGCCGGGCACGGTCGAGGCGCTTGAGCGCCGCGGGCTGCTGTCGATCGACCGCATGGCCGGCTGCGCCGGCAGCGCCTTCATCAGCCCCGCCGGCCGGCAGGCGCTGAAGCAACAGGAAAGGACACGGCCATGAGCATGCTCGCGCCATGGCAGCGCAAGCTGCTCGCCGCCACCGAGGCGATGAACTTCACCGCCGTCGAATTCTGCGAGGCCGTGCGCGACGGCGCGATTTCGCCGGTGGGCAACATCGCCGACGGCACGGCGCTCAAGCAGCTTCTCGACGCGCTGCGGTTGTTCCTCGAGGCGACCGGAGAAGAAGGCGGCGAGCTGCATCAGGCGATCTGCGCCAAGCTGGAGGAACTGCTGTGACCCCGCCCGCCCATCGCCAGCTGCAGCGCGTCATCCGCATCATCGTCGAGGAATATGGCGCCGGCCTGGCGTATCAGGAGATCATCGGCGTGCTGGCGCATGAAACCGGGCATATTACCGGCGGACATCAATTGCGGTTTCGCGACCGCATGAACCAGGCGAACGTGCTTGGCGCCATGGCTATGATCCTGGGAGCCGGCGCGATCGCGCTGGGAGGACGGGGCGGTGGCCAGGCGGGCCAGGCCATCGCGCTGGGCGGACAGTCGGCGATCATCCGCGACCTGCTTGCCTATCGGCGCTCCGAGGAAGCGGCGGCGGACAATGCGGCCGTCACGCTGCTCAACGCCACCAAGCAATCGGCGCGCGGCATGCTGAAGACCTTTGAGCGTTTCGGCCGCGACCTGCTGTTCTCCGGAAGCCGCGTCGACCCCTATCTGCAGTCGCATCCCATGCCGCGCGACCGAATCGAACTGCTGGAAGAACTGGCGCGCAAGAGCCCCTATTTCGACAAGCTGGATCCGCCGCAATTGCAGTTGCGGCACGACATGGCGCGGGCCAAGATCGTCGCCTATGAAGGCAATGGCGGCGAACTTGCCAGCATGTTCCGCAAGGATCCGCGCGGACCGGCGGCACGCTACGGGCTTGCCATCGCGCTCTTCCTGCAGGGTTCGACGGACGACGCCCTGCCGATGATCGACAAGTTGATCAGCGAGCAACCGAAGAACGCGTATCTTTATGAAATGCGCGGCGAAATGCTGTTGCGAAGCGCCAGGGCCAACGACGCACTGGCGGACTTCCGCAAAGCCATTTCCCTCGACCGCTACAAATCCGGCCTGCTTCGCGTTTCCCTGGGCCACGCGCTTCTGGAAACACGCGATCCCAAACTTTTGGGCAAGGCGATCACCGAAATCAAAGCCGGCCTGGCACGCGATCCGACCAGTCCGGACGGCTATGGCCTGCTGGCGCGCGCCTATGGCGCGGTGGGAGAGCCCGATCTGGCGCGCGCCGCCGCGGCGCAGGAGGCCTATTACGCCCTGCGCTTCAAGGACGCCAAGCAGCTTGCCCACTACGCTCAACCAAAATTGAAGCGTGGAACGCCCGAATGGCTTCGGATGCAGGACATCCTGGACTATAAGCCTGACAAGAAATGATTTTCCGAAACCCGGAGACGACCCTGATGAGATTTGCCTTTCCGCGCAACGCGCTCGCCGCACTTGCCGTTCTCGCCGCCACGACGGCCATTGTTCCAGCCCCCGCCATGGCGCTCGACGAAGCGGACAAGGCGCAGGTCGAAACGATCATCCGCGAATATCTGCTGGCAAATCCCGAGATCATGCTCGACGTGCAGAAGGCGCTCGAGGAAAAGCAGGCCAATGCGCGGGTCGCCTCGCAGCAGCAGACGATGCGCGACATGAAGGACGCGATCTACTCCTCCGAGCATCAGGTGGAGATCGGCGACAAGAACGCACCGATCACGATTGTCGAGTTCTTCGACTATAATTGCGGCTTCTGCCAGCGGGCGCTTTCGGACATGGACAGGTTCGTGGCCAAGGACAGTGGCGTGAGGTTCATCCTCAAGGAATTTCCCGTTCTGGGCGAGGATTCGCTGGACGCCCACAAGGTCAGCCTGGCGTTCAACAAGCTGATGCCGGAGAAGAGCGCGGAGTTCCATCGCGAACTGCTCGGCAGCAAGGGACGCAAGACCGGCGAAATCGCCATGCAACTGGCCGTGAAGCTGGGCGCGGACGCCAATGCGATGAAGGCGGAAATGAATAAGCCCTACATCATGGAAGCCGTGCGCGAATCCTATCGCCTGGCCGACGGACTGGGCATTACCGGCACGCCGTCCTATGTGATCGGCAATGAAGTGGTGTTCGGCGCGGTCGGCTACGACCAATTGAACACCAAGGTCGCCAATGTCCGCGAATGCGGAAAAGCCGCCTGCTGAACGCCGGATTACCCGATCTTGCCGCCCGCCGCCTGTCTGCGGCGGGCGTTGTGTTTGCCGGAATCGGCCGCCGGGGCCGGGCGGAACACAAACAACGGGAAGAACGCGGAAATCGCCGCCTGCAAAGGCTTTTCACGCCAGATTCCAGCCGATATAAGGTCGCAACCGCTAAAGGCCCGGTCGCGCGCCGGGCAGTCCGCCAATGCGCGAGACAAGAACCATCAAACAAGGCTGGAAGAGATGGCATCCAACAAATCCTCGATCGACCAGGAGCTCATTCGCGCCCTGGCGGCACTGCTCAAGGAAACGGACCTGACCGAGATCGAGGTCGAACAGGAAGACCTGCGCATCCGGGTGGCCAGGACCGCCGCCGTGGTGAATGTGGCGGCGCCGAGTGCTCCCGCGCCAGTCGTAGAGGTCGCCGCCCCCGCCGAGGCCAAGCCGGCCGACCCGGCGAAGCATCCCGGTATGCTGCCCTCCCCCATGGTCGGGACGGCTTATTTCGCGCCCGCTCCCGGGTCCAAGCCTTTCGTGGTGATCGGAGACTCGGTCAAGGCCGGCCAGACCGTCATGATCGTAGAAGCCATGAAGACCATGAACCAGATCGCCGCGCCGCGCGCAGGCAAGGTAACCGCCATCCTCGTCGATGACGGACAGCCGGTGGAATATGGCGAGCCCTTGATGATCATCGAATAGGACCCGCAAACCATCATGTTCAACAAGGTCCTCATCGCCAACAGAGGCGAGATCGCGCTCCGCATCCTGCGCGCATGCAAGGAACTGGGCATCGCCACGGTCGCGGTGCATTCCACGGCCGATTCGGAGGCGATGCATGTGCGCCTGGCCGATGAGAGCGTCTGCATCGGTCCCCCGCCCTCGCGCGACAGCTATCTCAACATTCACGAGATTCTCGCAGCGTGCGAGATTACCGGCGCGGACGCCATCCATCCGGGCTACGGATTTCTGTCCGAGAACGCCAAGTTCGCGGAGATCCTGGAGGCGCATGGCATCACCTTCATCGGTCCGAGCGCGGAACATATCCGCATCATGGGCGACAAGATCGAGGCCAAGAACACCGCGAAGCGGCTGGGGATCCCGGTCGTTCCGGGCTCCGACGGCGCCATCACCGACGATGTGACGGCCAAGCGGGTCGCGGCGGAGATCGGCTATCCGGTGCTGATCAAGGCAGCCTCGGGCGGCGGCGGGCGCGGCATGAAGGTGGCGCGCGACGAGGCCAGCATTTCCGAGGCACTGTCGACGGCGCGCTCCGAAGCCGGCGCCGCATTCGGCGATGATTCAGTCTATATCGAGAAATATCTGACGCTTCCGCGCCATATCGAGATCCAGGTGCTGGGTGACGGCAAGGGGGGCGGCGTGCATCTGGGCGAGCGCGACTGCTCGCTGCAGAGACGCCACCAGAAGGTTTGGGAAGAAGCAAATTCTCCGGCGCTGAATGCCGCCGAACGCGAAAAGATCGGCATGATCTGCGCCAACGCCATTGCCGGACTTGGCTATTCCGGCGCAGGGACGATCGAGTTTCTCTACGAGAACGGTGAATTCTATTTCATCGAAATGAACACAAGGCTGCAGGTCGAGCATCCCGTGACGGAGATGATCACCGGCATCGACCTGGTCAACGAGCAGATCCGGGTAGCTTCCGGCGCCGGATTGTCGATGAAGCAGGCCGACATCGCATTTACCGGCCACGCCATCGAATGCCGCATCAATGCGGAGCATCCGAGCACGTTCGTACCTTCGCCGGGCCGCATCGCCTATTATCACCCGCCCGGCGGGCTTGGGGTGCGCGTGGATTCGGGCGTCTATCAGGGCTATTCGATCCCGCCCAATTACGACAGCCTGATCGGCAAGCTGATCGTGCACGGGCGCAGTCGGGTGGAATGCCTGATGCGGCTGCGGCGCGCGCTGGACGAGTTTGTCGTAGACGGAATCGAGACCACGCTGCCGCTGTTCCGGAACCTGGTTTCCAATCCAGACATTCAGGACGGCAATTACAACATCCACTGGCTGGAACATTATCTGGCGAATGCCGGGTAAACGCGCCAGATGGCGCGCATGAACAATTCGCGTAGCCAGGACTTCACGATCACGCCGCAAATGCTGCTGAAGGCTTATGCTTGCGGCATTTTTCCGATGGCCGATTCAGCCGACGATCCGGACCTGTTCTGGGTGGAGCCGGAGATTCGCGGCATCATCCCCCTGGACGGGCTTCACGTCCCGCGATCGCTGAAGAAGACGCTCCGCCGCAGCCGTTTCGAGATCACGGTCGATCGCGACTTCGACGGCGTCGTCGCCGCCTGCGCAGAAGCGACACAGGACCGGCCCAAGACCTGGATCAATGCGCGAATTCGCCGGCTGTATGGCGAGTTGCACCGGATGGGAAATTGTCACTCGGTCGAGTGCCGGATCGATGGCGAACTGGTGGGCGGGCTGTATGGCGTGAGCCTCGGCGCAGCCTTCTTTGGGGAAAGCATGTTTTCGCGCGTCGCCGACGCCTCAAAGGTGGCGCTCGTGCATCTGGTGGAACGGCTGAGCGTCGGCGGGTTTACGCTGCTCGACACGCAATTCACCACGCCGCATCTGGTGCGGCTTGGCGCGGTCGAGGTGCCCCGCAAGCGCTACAACAAGATGCTGGAGCGCGCCGTCACGCTGCCTGCCGACTTTTTCGCCATCGACCGCCAGGCCGGCAAGGATCTATGACGGGGGCGAGACCTCGTCGGAATCCATCTTGCAGTCCTTGAGCCAGATGTCGAAAATCGGGTGCTCAATGGCGTTCAGGCCGGGCGAATCGGCGAAAATCCATCCGGTAAAGATGCGCCGGATCTGGCGATCCAGGGTCTCTTCAT
>JAUIBM010000248.1 GCA_030428345.1 Alphaproteobacteria bacterium
TCGGCAATTTCCTGCGGGGCCATCTGGCCGCCATCCTGCAGGGCTTCGATGCGATGGGCAATGCGGGCTTCGTCGCCGCGACGTTCGCGGCGCCAGGGTCGGCGGTCTTTCAGGACGCCGGAATCGGCAACGATCTCGGCGACATATTCCTCCTGGCGATATGCCATGACGTGAATGCCCGCGACGCCCGGAAGTTCCTTCACCTCGTTAATAATGTCGATGCAAAGGCGCTTGCCCTCCGCCTTCTGGTCGGCGGCGCCTTCGAGTCGTGCGATAATCGAATCGGGAATATGGACCCCCGGCACATTGGCGCGCATCCAGCGCGCAGTGCGGGCCGAGGCAAGCGGGCCAACGCCGATCAGGATGAAGCAGCGCTTGTCGAGGCCGAGGTCGCGCACCTTGTCCATATAGGTCCGCAACATCGGAACGTCGAAGCAGTACTGGCTCTGGACGAACTGCGCGCCCGCCTCGATCTTCTTGAGCAAGCGGAACGGCCGGAAATCATATGGCGGGGCGAACGGGTTGATCGCGCCGCCGATGAAGACCTCGGGCGCGCTGGTGAGCTTTCGCCCGGACAGGAATTTCGAATCGTCGCGCATGGTGCGCACGGTTTCCAGCAGCGAGATCGAATCGAAGTCGAAAACCGGCTTTGCGCCGGGCTGGTCGCCGCATTGCACGCCATCGCCCGTCAGGCACAGCACGTTGCCGACGCCCATGGCCGCCGCGCCCAGGACATCGCCCTGGATGGCGATGCGGTTGCGGTCGCGGCAGGAGATCTGCAGCACCGGGGCATAGCCCATGCGGGTCAGCAGCGCGCAGATGCCGACGGAGGACATGTGGCAATTGGCGCCGGAGGCGTCGACCGCGTTGATCGCGTCGACCCAGCCGTCGAAGATCGCCGCGCGCTCATAGACATCGCCCGGGTCGGCGCTGTCCGGCGGGTTGAGTTCCGTCGTGACCGCGAATTCTCCGCGCCGCAGGACGCGCTCCAGCCGCCCGCGCGAGGAATGGCCGGGCAGGGGATCGAGCGGGAGGTCGACGCCGGCGGGATTTTCGTCGTTCTGGTGCGGGCTCATCGCGCGGCCTCGTCGGACTTGGCGCGCCCGGCTGCGGCGGCGGCCGTGACGCGCAACCAGGCCGAGGTCTCGCGCAGCGACTGGTCCACCGGCTTTTGCACCGTCAGGATGGCGTCGTGGTTGCGCATGCGCTGCGACCCGGCCCAGGCTTGCACCCATACGCAGGGCATGTCCGGCTCGACCTCGCAATTGCCATTGGCGCGAACGCCGCCGCACGGGCCGTTGCGCAATTGCTTGGGGCAGTTCATGGGGCAGGACATGCCGGTCGACGACAGCACGCACTGGCCGCACATGCGGCAGTCGAACATCAGGCCCTTGACGCGGCGCTCGACGAATTTGACCGGCGCCTCGGCGCGGGAATAGCCGACCGCCTTCCATAGCGGATGCAGCATCAGGAACAGATCGGCGAACCGGGCGTAGAACCATTCGAGGCTCCGCGCATGGCGCACCGACCAGAGCCTGATGGTGTAGCGCCGGCCGGCCCGCTTCGACGGGCTCACATGGGCGGGCTTGTAGTCCGACTTCGGCTTGGCCAACGCCACCTTGGTCGCCTGGGTGATGACGGGGCGCTGGTCGGACATGGCGTTATCCTTCGCCGGAAAGGCGGCCGCCGGAATTGACCAGCGCGACAAGCCTTTCCCTTGGAAATTCGGCTTCAAGCAGGGCGGCCGCCTTGTCCGCTTCGGATTCCAGATCGTCGGAAACCTCCGCCGGCTCGCCGCGCCGCCACTCCTCCAGATAGGCGTCCGTGTCCGAGGCGCCGCTGCGCATGGCGCACATGTCGATCGCCTCGGTGAACCGCAACGACAATTCGCGCTTGGCCGATTTGCGGCCGGCCTTGACGATGACCTGGGCCGGGATATCGCGCCAATAGACGATGGTGAGTTGAGCCATGGAGGGTCCGCATCCTTCTGTGTTGACGACATTCGCCGCAATTGCCGCGCGACGATGCGCCGGGCGCGACAGCCAAGCAAATAAAAGCGACTGCGCCGGACTTGTGCACCGGTTGCGTAAAGGGTGTTGGCGGCTTCAGCCGACGATCGAAACCAGCGCCGTGCTCTCAAAGGCCAGCACCGGCTCGCCGTGCTGGTTGTCGCCGGAATTGGAAACGGTCAGCACATGCCAGCCGGGGCGGGAGGCGGAAGGCCGGGAGGCTGCGATCGTCATCGCATAGGCGATGGTGTCGCCGGGACGGACCGGCCGCAGCCATTTGAGGTTGCGAAAGCCCGGTGAGGGACCGAATTCGATGCGTCTGGAACCCGCCGCCCGCCATTCGGCCTTCAGCCTGGCGGAGGTGTCGCGTTGCTTGCGCATCCACATGGCCACGGTTTGCCAGCCGGACGCGCAAAGTCCGCCGAGCACCGTGTCGCGGGCCGCGACAGGGTCGAGATGGAAGGGTTGCGGATCGTATAGCCTGGCGAAGGCGACGATCTCTTCCTGCGTGAAGAGATGCGTTCCCAGTTCGAGCCGCGTTCCGGGCGTCAACAGCGATTCCGGCGTCACTTGACCTCCGCGCGCGGCGCGTCGGCGGTGGCCGTCAACAATGCGCTTTCCATGGTTAGCACGGGCTTTTCGTGTTGATTAAAAATGTCGCAACGAATCCGCAGGATTCCGATGCCGGGACGCGATGCGGAGCGGCGCGCGGACAATACGGTCGCCGTGCCGCGAAGCGTGTCTCCCGGCTGCACGGGCGCCAGCCATGAGCAGGTCTCGACGCCCGGCGCACCCTGCGAGGCGGTCTCCAGCAGGAAGGAATCACACATCATTCGCATCAGGATGGCGCAGGTCTGCCAGCCCGAGGCGGAGAGGCCGCCCAGCATCGAGGCCTTGCCGCCCTCATGCGACAGGTGAAACGGGGCAGGGTCGAATTGCTCCGCAAATTCAATGATTTCTTCGGCCGTGATCTGGCGTGAGCCGATGTCCAGGCGGTCGCCCTCGGCAAAATCCTCGAAATATCGCAAGGTCATGAAAGCTGCGTCTTGTGGGTTGGTTGCGGGCCAGTGTGTCCGCCCGCGGGCCGATTTGTCAATGCGGCGCGCCGGCCTTGCGACAGCCTCAAGCAAAGTCGGATAGCGCGCACGCGCAATGCCTCAAGGTCAAGTATTGTTGAGCATTTCGCCGATGCGTTGCGCAGGTGCATCATGGTTAACCAAATCTTTACGAGTTGCTGTCGCCGGGTTTGGAATCCGCGGCGGGTCATGTATTGTGAGCGTGCTAATGGGTCAGGGGATGGGTCCGCAGCAACAGGGAAGCTTCATGGTTAGGGCGTCATCGGCAATACGGCTGACGGGGGTCATGTTTGCGGTGGCGTTGGTGACGGCGTGCGTCCAGCGGCCGGCCGAGACTGTGGCAATCCGGACAATCCAGCCGATGGAGGCGATCGACGCGAACGCCAGTTCGGCGCAGGCGATGGCGCGCGGCGCTGCGGCGAGCGATGAGAGCCTTCCCCGCGTCGACGATGACGGAATTCATACGGTTCTGGCGCTTTCGGCCGGCGGTGCGGACGGAGCGTATGGCGCAGGCGTGCTGAATGGGTGGACGCGCTCCGGCAACCGCCCGCACTTCGATGTCGTAACGGGCGTCTCCACCGGCGCGCTGATGGCGCTGCTGGCGTTTCTGGGACCCGATTATGACGCCGAGCTGGAGCGCTTCTACACCACGCAATCCAACGACAAGATTTATCGCAAGCGCGGTCTCGACGGCATTTTCGGCGATTCGCTCTACGACAATGGTCCGCTGAAATCGCAGATCGAGGCCTTCGTCACCGAGGATATCCTGAAAAAGGTTGCGGCCGAGCACGCACGCGGCCGCCGGCTCTATGTCGCGACGACAAATCTGGACGCGGGCGATCTGGTGATCTGGGACATGGGCGAGATCGCGCAGGGCACGCGCAGCGACAGCGTATTGCATTTCCAGAAGGTGCTGCGCGCTTCGGCGGCGGTGCCGGCCTATTTTCCGCCGGTCTATATCAAGCCGCAGCGCGGCATCCAATTGCGCCAGGCGCATGTCGATGGCGGGGTCAAGGCGCCCATCCTGGTCGCCGGGTTCATGTTCCCGGAAAAGAAGATGCCGAAATCGCTGTTCATGGTGATCAACGGCAACACGACCCGGCTCAACGCCTCCGTGCCGATCAAGCCGACGCTTTCGAGCATTGCGCAGAAATCGATCACCGAGATGATGCGCGTCTTGCAGGACGAGACGGTGTTCCGCGATTTCGTCATTTCCCGCAATGTCGGCGCGACGTTTCGCCTGACGCAGATTCCGGACTCCATCCCGCTCACCACCGAGGGGCTGAATTTCGACGCGCCGCGCATGCGGAAGCTCTACGATGCCGGTGTCGTAGCCGGCATGAAGGGTCCCGCAAACTGGCTGAAGGAGCCTCCGGGGCTCGGCCAGTATGAGCGGCTGGCGGCGAACTAGGGAACGGCTCCGCCGGGGGCTGCCTAGGCCTCGAGCCTGAGGAACAATTCCGCCAGATCGGTGATCGAGTCGACGCGCCTGAAGCGTTCATGGCCGTGCGGCTCGTCGGCATGGTCCAGCGCCCATTTGTGCTCGGAGGGGATGTGGACGGCGTGCGCGCCGGCCTCCAGCGCCGGCAGGATGTCGGATTTGAGCGAATTGCCGACCATGACCGAGCGCGCCGCCCCCTCGCCATGGCGCGCGAAGATGCGGTCATAGGTGGCGGCGTTCTTTTCGCTGACGATCTCCACCGCGTCGAAGAAATGATCGACGCCGGAGGCGGCGAGCTTGCGCTCCTGGTCGAACAGATCGCCCTTGGTGATGACCAGCATCCTGAAATGCGGCTTCAAGCGCTCCAGCGTATCGGCGACGCCGGCAAAAGTCTCGACCGGATGGGCGAGCAGGTCGCGCCCCGCCTCCAGGATCTCGGCGATCACGCCGGCGGGCGCGCGGCCTTCCGTCACCTCGATCGCGGTTTCGATCATCGACAGGGTGAATCCCTTCACGCCATAGCCGTAATGGGCGAGATTGCGCAGTTCGGCGGCGCGCAGGCGCTCTTCCAGGTGGTCATGCGCGGCGTAGTCGGCCAGCAGGTCGCGAAACCGCTCCTCGGTCAGCTTGTAGTGGCGCTCATGGTGCCAAAGCGTGTCGTCGGCATCGAAGCCGATGGTGGTGATGTTCTGCATGGCTTCGATATGGAGCGTGCAAAGGCTGGCGCGTCAAGCCGGTGAATCCGCCAATTGCGCCGGTATTGGCTATCTCTCGGGTTGGTGTAAACTTTCGCCGACCTTGTTTCAGCGGAGAAGATATCGCATGCGAATTCTTTGGACGCTCGTCCTGTTCGCTGGCTTGCTTGGGTGCTTTCCATTC
>JAUIBM010000249.1 GCA_030428345.1 Alphaproteobacteria bacterium
CTCGCCGACCGTATCGTGATCATGCATCAGGGCATCCTCCAGCAGGTCGGGACGCCGGACGAGGTCTACAGCTATCCGGCCAATTTGTTCGTCGCGCAATTTGTGGGGAGTCCGGTGATGAATGTCGCCGATGTGACGGTCGCGGCCAATGGCACGGGCGCGAAGGTTCATGTCGACGGCTCGGGGGAGGGCTTCGGCTTTCCTGCTGCGCTGACCGCCAGGCTCAGCGACGCCGGGGTGAAGGACGGCAATCTGACGCTCGGCATCCGCCCCGAAGGGGTTCTGGTCGAACGCGAGGAAACCCCCGGCCATGTGCCTGTCGAGGCGCATATCATCGAGCCGCTGGGTTCGCACGACATTGTCGATCTGAAGATCGGGTCCCGCTTCATTCGGGCGAGAACGCGCAGCGGCTATGTCGCGCGGCCCGGAGACCGGGTCTGGGCGAGCATCGATCCGTCGCAATCGCATTTCTTCGACACAAAGAGCGGCAATTCGCTCGGGATCAGGCTTTAAGATGGCGCAGATTGAACTCAGGGGTATCCTCAAGAAATTCGGCGCGCACACCGCGCTGCGTGATCTCAACCTGACCATCGAGGACGGCGAATTCTTCGTTCTGCTGGGCCAGACGGGAGCCGGCAAGACGACAACGCTTCGCCTGATCGCCGGGCTGGAGCAGCCGAGCGAAGGCAAGATTTTCATCGACGGCACCGATGTCGGCGCATGGGGGGCGGCAGAGCGCGACGTCGCGCTGGTGCTGCAGCAATATTCCCTGTATCCGCGCTATACCGTGCGCCAGAACCTCGAGTTTCCGCTCAAGTCGAAGATCCGCAAGCTTCCGGCAGCCGAGATCGCGCAGCGCGTGGACAGGGCGGCGAAGACGCTGCAGATCAGCCATCTGCTGGATCGAAAGACGGATCGGCTGTCGGGCGGCGAGATGCAGCGCGTCTCGATCGGCCGCGCCATCGTTCGCAATCCGCGCGTCTTCCTCATGGACGAGCCGCTTTCGGCGCTTGACGCCAAGCTGCGTGAGGCGTTGCGCACCGAGCTCAAGAACCTGCAGATGGAACTCGACGCGACCTTCCTGTTCGTGACGCATGACCAGATCGAGGCGATGTCGATGGGCGACAAGATCGGCGTGCTCAATGGCGGAAGCCTGGTGCAGGTCGGGACGCCCGCGGAGATCTACAACCACCCGCTCAACACCTTCGTTGCGCGCTATGTCGGATCGCCGCCGATGAATCTCGTCGACGGCAAACTCGCGGACGGGCGCGCCATCATCGCGCCGTCGACCTTCGAGCTGGCCTGCAATGCCACCCAGGGCGGCAATGTCAGCGGACGCGAACTGACCTTCGGCGTGAGGCCGGAGGACATGTTCCTCGAAAGCGGCGCGCCGGTCGAGGCGCGGGTCTATGACGTGGAGAATCACGGCGTCGCAAAGATCGTCACCTTGCGTGTCGGGGGGCTAACAATGCAACTGACCGCGCCGGCGCGCATGCAGGTGAAAATCGACGAGACCGTCCGTTTCGGATGGGACCCGGAGAAGATCCTGCTGTTCGATCGCAAGTCGGGCGTCAACCTGCATCACGCGGCCTGAGGCGCCGGCGCGCGGCGCGAACCAGTCCCATGCTGCGCAGCATTCCGGTTCAGTGCGTTGCGGGAAAGCGCTCGAGGTAGCGGTCGACCGCGTCGCGATTGACCAGGTTCAACGGCATCTGCCCCGCCAGCACGCGATTGGCTTCCTCGATGGCGCCAATTCCCATCCGCGCCATGCTGTCGGCGGTGATGCCCGCCATGTGCGGTGTCACGATCACGTTGTCGAGCAGCATGAACGGATGGTCGGCCGGCAGGGGCTGCTGCTCGAAAACGTCGAGGGCGGCGCCTGCGATCCTTTTTTCCTTGAGCGCCTGCGCCAGGGCCGGTTCGTCGACGACCGGACCGCGCGCGACATTGATCAGCACCGCCCCGGGTTTCATGCGCGCGATGCGTTCGCGCGAGATCAGCCCGCGCGTCTGGGGCGTCAGGGGACAGCACAGGACGAGGACATCCGCCCTTGCGACAAGGTCATCGATTTCGGCGAAGTCGACGCCTGCCGGGAGGCTTTCGCGCCGACGGCTGTTGGCGATGACCTTGAGGCCGAAGCCGTGATGGGCGATGCGTGCGACGACCTGGCCGACATTGCCCATGCCGACGATGGCAAGCGTCCTGCCGCCAAGATCGGAGAGCCCATAGGCGTTTTCTCGCGCGGTCGTCCACCCGGCCTGGCGCAATTCGCGATTCACGGTGCGAAACTTGCGGAGCAGCGCCAGCGTCGTCATGAAGACGTGTTCGGCAACGGTGCTGGCGTTTGCGCCCGGCACATTGGCGACCAGCACGCCGGCCTGGCTGGCCCTTTCGACCGGAATCATGTCGAGGCCGGCGCCGTGGCGGATGGCGGCCCGCAGCCTGGGAGCTTCGACAAAAATGGCGTCCGGCAGGGGCGCGCGCACGATCATGATGTCCGCGTCGCGCACTTCGCCCACCAAAGTTGCGGGATCGAGCGCCGCGCAAATCCGCAACTCCACATCCTTCGCGATGAGGCTTGCAGCTGCCGGGTGGAGGGCATGGGTGGAGACGATGCGCGGCAAGCGGCTAATCTCCGTCATTCGCCGGGGCGGGCTTGGCGTCGCGCGGAGCCCCCAGCAGACCCTTCCAATAGCTTTCGGCTCCCTGCAGGTGCGAACTCATCAAGGCCTGGGCAAGGTTGCCGTCCCGGCGCACCAGGGCATCGAAGATCTGCACATGTTCGGCGTGGGAGTGACGGCTGCGCTCCGGGTCCTTGAAATAGACCGGCAGGCGGAGCCGTCCCATGACGTAATAGGCGCTGCAGACCTTGTAGAACACGCTGTTCTGGGTCGCGCGGACGATTTCCAGATGGAACTCGCGGTCCTCCTCCGCCAGCCCCTCATTGGCGGCGATGCGCGCTTCGGACGATTTCAGGATTTCGCGCAGCCTATCGAAATTCTCGTCCGTCGCTCGCGCGCAGGCGAGTTCGGCGGCCTTGATCTCGTGGATCTTGCGCAGTTCCACCGCCTCGTACAGCAGCAGCGGGTCGATCGGGACGCCCGCCTTGGCGAACAGCGCCATCGCTTCCACGCCGGCCTGCGTCGCGGTGAGTTCGATGCCGGACTTGGCCCGGCGCTGGACGATGTTCATCGCCTCCAGGATGGCGAGAGCCTCACGGATCTGGCCGCGGCTGACGGAGAAATGCTCCGCCAATTCCCGCTCCGAAGGCATGCGCCCGGCCTCCTGCGCCGCACGGGCGTGCAGATAGGCCGCCAAATCCTCCAGAAGGGAGCTTTCCTTCTTCATGCTCAAGGTCTTCGTATGTGGGCTGCCAGGAAGTCTTCCGAAATCGTGAATCCCAAACCCGGTCCTTCCGGAATATCGATCATGCCGTCGCGGGCAATGGTCTGCTCTTCGACCAGATCGTGAATCATCGGATTCGCGCCCAGGGAGAATTCGATCACGAAGCTTGCCGGTGACGCCGCACATATATGCAAGCCGGCAAAGAAACAAGGCGCTCCGGCCCACAGATGCGGCGCGAAACGCAGATTGAAGGCGCTGGCGATCGTGCCAATGCGCATCGCTTCGGTGATTCCGCCGCAAAATGCGGGGTCGGGCTGGAACACGTCGGCGGCGCGCAGCATGGCCAGGTCGCGGAATGCGAAGCGGGTGGATTCCGATTCTCCCGTCGCGATCGGGATCGTCCCGCTGGCGCGCAATTCGGCCATACCGGGCTTGTCGTCGGCTATCACCGGCTCCTCGAACCAGGCGAGATCGCAATCGGCGACCAGGGTCATGAAGCGCCTGGCCTCAGCCACCGTATAGGTGCCGTGCGCATCGACCATCAATTCGACATGTGGGCCGAGCGCCTTTCGGGCGGCGCGGACTCGGGCCGCGGAGACCGGCGGCGGTCCATCCATCGCGCCGACCCGCATCTTCACGGACTTGAACCCGCCCTGGTCGATATAGGATTGCAATTGCGCGCCGATTTCCTCTGCCGGGGCCCAGCCGCCCGAGGCATAGGCGGGAAGGCGTTCGGCCTTGCGCCCGCCCAGGAGGCGCCACACCGGCTCGCCCAGCGCCTTGCCGGCAATGTCCCACAGGGCGATGTCGACCGCGCTGATCGCCGCGAGCGCGTGGCCGCGCCGGGCAATCTCGGGCATGGCGTGCCCGCTTGACGCGGCGCTGACGCTGCGCACGCCATTGTAGAGCATCTCCCATATCGGCGTGATCTGGCGCGGATCCATTCCGATCAGCTTGGGGCCGATCTCGTGGTTCAGCAGATGCACCAGCGCCGCATAATTGCCGGCGCTGCCCGCCGCGTTCTTGCCTTCGCCCCAACCGACAATGCCATTGTCGGTCTCGATGCGAAGAATGGCGGCGTCGAACGTCGTCATCCGACCGAAATCGCTTCGGTGCTGTCTAGCCGCCTCGATGGGTATCTGGACCCACCACGATTCAACCGACTTTATGCGCATCTTCGTCTCCAGGGCCTGCCGGCCCGGAGCCGGCAGGGGAGTTCACGGTCGGCTGCCGCTATTTGATCAGCGGCAGTATTGTCTCGGCGGTGATGCGCATCTGGTCGGCGTAGAAATCCTCGGTCAGAAGGCTCGATCCGTGATCCTGGATGAATTTCAGCTGCTCGGGCGGGATATCGACCGGATTGCGTTCGACCATGTGCGGATATTTGGCCGCCGGAGTGCGATCAACCGGTGCGACGAACTCATTTGTAAGGGCCCCGTCATAGCCGATCTCCCTGAGCGTCGCGACGATCTTGGCCCAGTCGAGTTGGCCGAGACCTGCGGCAAAGCGGTTGTTGTCGGCGACGTGGAAGTCGAACAGGCGCTTGCCGGCGAGGCGGATCGCGTCATAGATGTCTTCCTCCTCGATATTGAGGTGGAAGGCGTCGAGGCAGACGCCGCATTCCGGGCTCACCGCATCGGCCAGCGCCAAGGCCTGCGCGCAGCGGTTGAACAGATAGGTCTCGAAGCGGTTGAGCGGTTCGACCGCGATGCGAACGCCCTTCTTCTTGCCGTGGTCGAAGCATTCCCGGGTGGCGTCCACCACCCATTTCCACTCTTCCTCCTCGGTGCCGTCCGGAACGACCTTGCCGACCGTCGCCGGGACCAGGGTGATGATCTCGCCATCCAGTTCGCTGACCATGGTGATCACGCTCTTCACGTAATCGACCGAGCGGGCGCGCTGGCCCTCGTCACGGGCGGCAAGGTTGCGCTCGCCCAAGGTCAGCGTAACCGCTCCCCAGCAGCGAATGCCGTGTTCCTTGAGCAGGGCGCGCGTCTCCGCTATGTCGTATTGCGTCGGCTCGCCCGAAATCTCGATGCT
>JAUIBM010000250.1 GCA_030428345.1 Alphaproteobacteria bacterium
CTACACGCTATCCTTCCTTGTGTGACGGTGACGCCGGTCACCGTTCGCATCCGTGACATCTCAGAGGAAACTTCATGACTGAAGGTGACGAGGTAATTGTCGGCGATGGGCCGGTAAGATTGACCTTCGGCGAGGGAATCGCCAACATCCAGCTCAACCGGCCGGGATCAGCCAACGGATTCAACATCGAACTGATGAAGCAGTTGCAGGACGTCATCATGACCGTCCATGGCGACAAGCGCGTGCGCGCCGTCATCCTTTCAGGCAATGGCAGGATTTTCTGCGGCGGCGGCGACGTGAAGGAGTTCGCCTCGAAGGGTGAAGACCTTCCGGACTTCCTGCGCATGGCGACGGCCTATCTGCAGGTTTGCGTATCGGCCCTCGTCAATCTGGATGCGCCGGTGATTACCAAGGTCCAGGGCTTCGCCACGGGCGGCGCGGGGATGGGGCTGGTCTGTTCTTCCGACATCGTGATTTGCGGTTCGGGCGCGAAGTTCATGGCGGGAGCCACGCGCGTGGGTATGGCGCCGGACGGCGGCGCGACCGCCATGCTGAGCCGAATCGTCGGCTTTCGAAGGGCGATGGACCTCGTCCTTACCAACCGCTTCGTCGAGGCCGAGGAAGCCGAGCGCATCGGCCTGGTGACCAGGGTGGTCGCGGACGAGGCGCTGGATGAGGCGGTCCTCGAAACAGCCCGCCAGATCGCGGCGGGAGCGCCGAAATCCCAGTCGGCGACGAAGCGGCTGATGTGGGCCGGCATCGGGCGCGGCTTCGAGGCGAGCCTGCCGGACGAGGCGCGCGAGGTCGCGTCCCTTTCGGGCACGCGGGACGCCCTTGAGGGGCTTTCCGCGGTCATCGAGCGTCGCAACCCGAATTTCGTTGGAAGATGATGCAGGCCTTTCCCGGCCGTTTCGATGGTCGTGCGGCGCTCGTTACCGGGGGCGCGAAAGGTGTCGGCGCGGCCATTGCCAGGCGTATCGCGGCCGAGGGCGCGCGGGTCACGGTCGCCGATCTCGATGAGGTTTCGGCAAGGAAGCTGCAGCAGGAAACCGGCTGTGACTTCATCCGCCTCGACGTGTGCGATCCCGATGGCGTCATGCAGGCGTTCAGTGGCGGAGCCGGCTTCGATATCGTGGTCAACAATGCCGGCATCGACCAGCATTCCTTCTTCACCAACACCTCGCCGGAGGAATGGCGGCGTTTGTTGCACGTCAACCTTGAATCGGTGTTCTCGGTCTGCCGCGCAACGCTGCCGGCGATGCAGGCGAAGGGATATGGCCGGATCGTCAATATCGGTTCCGAGGCCGCTCGGCTGGGGTCGAAGGGCGGTTCCGTCTATGCCGCGACCAAGGGGGCGATGATCGCCTTCACCAAATCGCTGGCGATAGAGAACGCGCGATATGGCGTTACCGCGAACGTGATCGCGCCCGGCCCGATCAGCACACCCCTGCTGCACGGCGCCGTGGAGCGGGGCGGGGACGGCCTGCTTCGGGCGATGATCGATTCGACCTTGCTCAAGCGATTGGGCACGCCGGAGGAAGTGGCCGCGGCGGTGGCGTTTATCGCCTCCGAGGAGGCCTCGTTCATCACCGGCGAAACGATCGGCGTGTCGGGCGGCATGCCGCTGGCCTGAGGCCGTTCGTCCGCGCCGGCTCAGCTTAGCGCCAATTCAGCCCGGTCTTTTCACGCGATGGACGGTCTCTTCAGATGCCCGTTCAGGAATTCGGCGATCTGGCCAATCGAATGGCGCGATTCCTCCAGTTCCTGGAAGAGCTGGAAGTGATGGATCATTTGATCCCAGATGACGACATCGACCTGGCTGCCGGCTGCCTGTGCCTTGGCTGCGAAGGCGCGCGAATCGTCGAGCACGGTTTCGTGGTCGCCGACATGGATGAGTGTCGGGGGAAGGCCACCAAGCTCGCCATGGATGGGGGAGGCGAGCGGATTGCGGGGATCGCCCCCGCGGCCGAGATAGGTTCTGGCCATCAACAGCAGCTTGTCGCGCTGCGTTAGCGGATCCAGTTCGGCCCTCGTGGTGAAGCTCTCGCCCTTTGCTTCCATGTCGAGCCAGGGGGAGAGGAACACGGCGGCCGCAGGCAAGGGAAGAGCAGCGTCACGCGCTGCGAAAAGGGTGGCGAGGGCAAGTCCGGCCCCCGCGGAATCTCCCCCGAAGGCGATCGCAGCTGGGTCCAGGCCCGTATCGAGCAGCCAGCGATAGACCTTTACGGCGTCTTCGAGGGCTGCGGGAAAGCGGTGCTCGGGCGCCAGGCGGTAGTTGAAGCCGAGCACGCGGATTCCGCCTGCCCTGGCGATGGCGTCCATCAGGCCCAGATGCGACCGGATCGAACCTGCCTGGTAGCCGCCGCCGTGAAAATAGAGAAGCACCGGTCCCTCCGGGGCCGGGCCGATCCAGGCGGCGGGGACGCCGTTCGCATCGAAGGGCTCGAATGCGGGCTCCGGTGTCCAGGCCAGAAGGGATTCAAAACCGGCGCGCATTTCCGCCAGCGTGGTCTCCCGGGTCCAGGCGCCAAGGGTCGCGCTGATGCGCTCGAAAACGTGGTCGATGGGATTCTTGTGCACGGGTTTGCGGTCCTGTCAGGCGACGCCAGGAGTTGGCGCCAAGCCTCTCAGGAAGATGTCCACCGCCAGATCGGCATAGCGTTCGGCGGAAAGGCCCGCCTTGGGGTCGAACCAGGTATAGGTGTAATTGAGCGTTCCCATGAACATCATCGCATAGGCCGATCCGTTCGACGGCGTAATCCTGCGTGCGCCGTCGACCCTTGTCAGCGCATCGCGAACGATCGCGACGATCTTGCGCTGGGAAGAGGCGATCTCCGTCTGCAATGCGCTGCTGAGCTGGTTCCAGTCGTTGAGCAGGACAATCTGCTCCGACTTGTTCTCGACATTCATCTCCATGATGCGCCGTGTAAGCGCGCGCAAATGCGCCATCGGTTCAAGTCGTTCCTCGCCGATTTTCTGCAATTCGGAGAGCATGGTGTTCACATGCTCGCTCAAGATGCATTCGAGGATTTCCTCCTTCGACTCGAAATAGTGGTAAAGTGCGCCGCGCGAGGACTGGCACGCTTCGGCAAGGTCCATGATGGTGGCCGAGGCGAAGCTCTTTTCCGCGAAAAGCCTGGCGGCGGTCCGCATGATGTTCTCCCGGATCTCGGGATAGAGCTTTGACTGGGTGCGCGCCATTTCAAACCGACCATCTGGATTAATTATTCCTCGCATGTACCCCATCTGCGGCGGGTGATGCAACTTCCGGCCCCGTGCAAGTCCCAAAATCTCGATTTCGTTTGCAGCTCCGGCGGTCAGATCGGTTGCATCCGGCCGGACGGAATGTAAAAATAAACTGATCATCCGTTTAATTTATGTGATGAGCGAACGGTCCAGGGGAGGAAATCCACTTTGCGGGAAATACAATTCGATGCAGTCGTCGTGGGGGCTGGGGCCGGCGGTTGCTGCGCTGCCGCGCGCCTCGCCGCCGCAAACCGCTCAGTCCTGCTGATCGACGATCACGACTATCTCGGCGGACGGGCCGGCACGGAGGTCATTGACGGCCATCTGGTCAACATCGGCGCCATCGCGCTGGAGGCCGGCGGCGTCTTCGAGGAGACCTTCTCGCTGGTCGGAGCCGAACTGGATATCCGGGAGCCGAAGCCGGGTGCGGTGTTCAACATCGATGGAAAGATCGTCGACGTGTCCAAGGGAGGCTGGGGCCTGCTGCTGGGGGGGCTGACCAGGCACGCAACGAAGGTGCTGGACCAGTTCGCCCAGGCAAAGGGCGGCAATCTGCCGGACGGACGCCAGTCGACGCAGGACTGGCTGAACGGCTTCACCGGGAACGCCACCGTCCATGCGATATTTCGCAATCTCTGCGCCTCGATCTTCGCCATGAATGCCGACGAAATTCCCGCCAGGGCCTTTCTCACCTATTTCACCTCGAAGGGTGCCTTCAAGCGGTTCGGCTTCCATCCGCGCGGCACCGGGGCAGCGTGGCAGGCGCTTGCCGACGGCGTTGTTCGCAAGGGCGGCGAGGTCTGGCTGAGCGCGAGCGCCACGCGCATCGAGATCGAGAACGGCGGTGTGGCGGCCGTCCATGTGGACCGCGCCGGGCAAGGCGTGCGGGTCAAGGTCGAGACCGTCGTCGCCAATTGCGGACCAAGGGCGCTTGTCGCCCTGACCGGCGAGGAGCATTTCGCGGCGGATTATGTTCGCCAGACGCGGGAAAGGCTGAAGCCGGCGGCCAACATCGTCTACAATTTCGCCTCCAGGGAGCCGTTGATGTCGCCACCGGGCATCATGACATTCGCCAAGACGAGAAGGCTCTGCAACATGGCCAATCTGACGGCGACCTGTCCGGAACTCGCGCCTGAGGGCTGGCACCAATATGTTGCCTATGCGGTGCCGAAGCCGGCAATCGGGGATTTCGACAGCGAGGGCGAGGTGGAGGAAGGCCTGAAGGATCTGCGCGAGCAGATACCGGGTTTTGCCGAGCACGCGAAGATGCTTTCCATCCGCGTCATGCGCGACGCCTGGCCGGCCCAGCGCACCGGCGCAGGATACGACATGGATCAGGCGACGGGCATCGAGGGCTTGTGGTGCGTCGGCGATGCGGTGAAGGTCTATGGAAATGGCGGAACGCAGGCCTGCGCCGAATCGGCGAAAATCGTCGTCGACCGCATCATGGCCGGCGAACGGCAAGACACTGTAACCGCGTGACCGGCGTGAATCTCCGTTCAGGGGCGGCGCAGCGACGTCATCCTGTCCATGGTTTCACTGGCTTCCGCGACGATCCGCGAAACCAGTTCGCCGCATGTCGGAACGTCGTGGATGAGGCCCATGACCTGGCCGCCCCAGATGATGCCGTGGTCCACATCTCCCGTCACGAGCGCCTCGCGCCCGCGCGCACCCGAAACCAGCTCCGCCACGTCGTCGAACGAAGATCCGGGTGCGGAGAGGCGCTCCACCACTTTCTGCGATACCGCATTGCGCACCACGCGCGCGGTGTTGCGCAGTGAGCGGAAGATGAGCCGGGTGTCGCGCTCGTCGCTGTCGACCAGCAATTGCTTGACGCCTTCGTGGCATGGCGCTTCGCGCGTTGCGCAAAAGCGCGTTCCCATGTTGATGCCATCCGCTCCGAGCGCAAGCGCGGCGGCGAGGCCGCGACCGTCGCCGAAACCACCGGATGCGATCATCGGGATGCTGATCCGGTCGGCGGTCAAGGGGATCAGCAACAGGCCGCCGACATCCTCTTCGCCCGGATGACCGGCGCATTCGAAACCGTCTATCGAAATGATGTCCGCCCCCATTTTCTGCGCGGAAATGGCGTGGCGTACGGCGGCGCATTTGTGGATGACGGTGACGCCATGCGCCT
>JAUIBM010000251.1 GCA_030428345.1 Alphaproteobacteria bacterium
ATGGGGCGTTCAGGACTTCGAACTGCGCGGCGTCCATGACGGGCGCGTGCCGCGACTGGCCGCGCATGTCCGCCAAAGGCTCATCCGGGCCGTGCGCGATTTCGGCGTCGGCATCACGGCAATCTCGCCCGGACTGTTCAAGATCCCCTTTCCGGCCGCGGGGCCGCGACAATCCAATCTGGGATGGATGGATGCCGGTTTCCACCGCGACTGGACGGAGATGCGCCGCGCGCTCGACGACCATTGCGACAATCTCCTGCCCGAGGCGCTGGACTTCGCGCAGGAGGTGGGCGCGCCCCACCTGATTGCCTTCAGCTTCCACCGCAACGGCGCGCCGCCGGGTCCTGCCCCGCAGGAAGCTGTCGACGTGATCGCCCGGGCGGCCGAGCGCGCGCGGGAAAGGGGCATGACGCTGTTGATCGAAACGGAAGAGGGCCATTGGGCCAATACGGGAGAAAGCTCGGCCGCGCTCGCCCGGCGCGTCAACCATCCCGCGCTGGCGATCAATTGGGATCCGGCAAATGCGCTCATCGACGGCGACATTGCCTATCCCGACGGCTATGAGGCCGTGAAGCGACACATTCGCAACATCCACTTCAAGGATGCGCGCCGATACCCCGACGGCTCATGGGAATTGCTGAGCCTGGGCGATGTCGACTGGGCCGGTCAGATCGCCGCCCTCGCCCGGGACGACTATGCCGGAGCGATTGCCATCGAACCGCATCTTTCCCCCTCCGTTGCCTCGACGCGCGCCGCGCTGGCCCGGCTGCGGGGACTGATCGCGGACGCGACTTGATGCGCGCGAAGATTCTCCCGGCAGGTTTCAACTAAATGGTTGAAAGCTGCAGAAATCCGCGATAGCGTTTGAAGATTGAAGCGAAGGGGAGCCGCGAATGCACCAGATCGCGGAACATGGAACGCATCGGAAAGAACCGGCGAAGGCGCCCTCGTCAGGCGCGGCGCGCCTGCCGGAGCGCTTCGAGGACACCGACCAGATCGACGAATTTCTGTCGAGGCCATCATCCGCCCTCATCGAGGACCTGGCTGCTGTCGACGGGGACATTCTCATCCTTGGGGTTGCCGGCAAGATGGGCCCGACGCTGGCGCGCCTGGCGCGCAACGCAGCGCCGGACAAGCGCATCATCGGTGTCGCCCGGTTCAGCGACCCGGCCCTTCGCCAGCGTCTGGAGACCTGGGGCATCGAGACCATCACGGCCGATTTGCTCGACCCAGCAGCGGTAAACGCCCTGCCGAAGCCGAAGAACGTCATCTTCATGGCGGGCATGAAATTCGGCGCAAGCGGCAACCAGCCGCTGACCTGGGCAATGAACGTGCATTCTCCGGCGATCGTTGCGGAGGCGTTCGCGCAGTCGCGGATCGTCGCCTTCTCGACCGGCAACATCTACCCGCTCGTCGACGTCATGCGGCAGGGCGCACTGGAAACCACGGCGCCCGGCCCGCGCGGCGAATATGCGCAATCCTGCCTGGGGCGCGAGCGCATCTTCGAGCATTTTTCCGCGCGCCATGGCACGCCCGGCCGGCTGTTCCGGCTGAACTACGCCATCGATCTGCGCTACGGCGTCCTGTTCGATCTGGCCAGCCGCGTGAAAGCAGGAACACCCATCGATCTGTCGTTGATGGGGCATGTCAACGTGATCTGGCAGGGCGACGCCAATGCGCAAGCGCTTCGCACCCTCCGGCACTGCACGACTCCGACGACGCCGCTCAATGTAAGCGGACCGGAAACGCTCTCTGTGCGCTGGCTGGTGGAGGAATTCGCGGCGCGCCTGGGCGTGAAACCCAATCTCGTGGGCAGTGAATCGTCGACCGCCTGGCTTACCAACAGCGCGCAGGCGACCAAGCTTTTCGGGTATCCGGCCATCCCGGTTGCGGCAATGCTGGACTGGGTCGGGGATTGGGTGGCGCATGACGGCGCAAGCTACAACAAGCCCACCAAATACGAGGTTCGTGACGGTGACTTCTGACAGCCTGAATGTCGTCGATCTCGATCAAGCCGATGTCGCCGCAGGCATGGCGCTGTCGACGGAAGCCGGCTGGAACCAGACCCCCGAAGATTGGAGCCACTTCATGGCGAACGGCGCCACGATCGGATTCAGGAACACGGAAGGCCGGCTGGTGGCCAGCGCCGCGGCCCTGCCCTATGGCGGCGCGTTCGGCTATGTCGCAATGGTGCTGGTGACGCAGGACTACCGCCGGCGCGGCCTGGCGACGCAATTGGTCAATCGCTGCATCGCCGATCTTGAAGGGCGGGGGCTGACGCCGGTGCTTGACGCAACCGACGAAGGCGCGACGGTTTATCGAAACCAGGGGTTTCTGGGGCAGTTCGCCTTCGATCGCTGGCAGGGCGTCATGCAGCAGGGGCAGGTGGTCGCCAAGTCGGGGACGGCGCTCGAGCGGAGAGAAGCGGCGCAGATTGCCGCTCTCGACAAGCAAGCGTTCGGCGCTGACAGAACCGCTCTCATCGAGGATTTCCTCGCGCGCGCCGGCACTTTCGCGATGGTTGCGGAAGACGGAGACGGCTTTGCGCTGCTGCGCACGGGAAGGCGCGCCTATCAGGCCGGGCCGGTCGTCGCGGAATCCGAGGCGAGCGCGCTGGGTCTGGTGGAGGGCCTGCTGGCGAGCGCCCCCGGCACTGTGTTCATCGACATTCCGCAAGTGTGGCGGCGCATCGGCGCCTGGCTTGCGGAACGCGGCTTCACCATCCAGCGCAGCTTCACGCGGATGGCGCTCGGGCGCGCGGAAGCCTTTGGCGATCCGGCGAAATTGTTCGCGGTCGCAGGGCCGGAGTTCGGATGATGACTATTGCGCCGATGATCGATACCGAGAATTCTCCGTCCGACCAGCTTGGAATCCTGAAGGCCGGAACCGTCATTCCCGCCCATCCCTTGGCGCTCGACGTAAATCGAAGGCTGGACCGGCGTCGCCAGCGCGCATTGACGCGATACTACCTCGACGCGGGTTCGGGTGGCCTTGCCGTCGGCGTTCACACCACCCAGTTCGCGATCCGGGAGGCCGGACTTTATCAGGAAGTCCTGTCGATAGCGGCCGAGACCGCCGACGCCTGGGCCGATCGGCCCCTCGCGATGGTGGCCGGGCTTGCGGGCAACACGATCCAGGCCGTCGGCGAGGCGCGGATCGCCAGATCGCTCGGCTATGACGCGGGGCTACTCAGCCTAGCCGCGCTCAAGGGCGCTTACCCCGACGCCATCATCGAGCATTGCGCCGCAGTTGCCGAACTGATCCCGCTTGTCGGCTTCTATCTGCAACCGGCCGTCGGCGGGTTGCATCTGGACGCCGATTTCTGGACGCGTTTCGCCGCCATCCCGAACGTGGTCGCGATCAAGGTCGCCCCGTTCAACCGCTACCGCACGCTCGACGTCATGCGCGGCGTGGCGGAAGCGGGCGCGGAAAACCGCATCGCGCTCTATACTGGCAATGACGACCACATCGTGCTCGATCTGGTCACCCCGTTTACGGTGATGCGCGAAGGCGAACCTGTCACGCTGCGCTTTGTCGGCGGCCTGCTTGGCCATTGGTCGGTGTGGACGCAGAAGGCAGTCGAACTGTACCGACGTTGCCGGATCGCCGCCGCCCAGGACAGCGTATCGGCCGATCTGCTGGCGCTCGACAGCCGGGTCAGCGACTGCAACAGCGCCTTCTTCGACGTCGCCAATGATTTCCATGGCTGCATCGCGGGATGCCACGAGATTCTGCGGCGCCAGGGTTTGCTTGAGGGCATCTGGTGCCTCGATCCGAATGAATCGCTCGGTCCGGGTCAGATGTCGCAGATCGACCGGGTATGCCGCCAGCATGGCGATCTCGCCGACGACGCCTTTGTCGCCGCCAATCTGGAACGGTGGATGAACTGATGCGGATCGCGGCTCTGGAGATATTCGTTCTGGAGTTTGCGTTCAGGAGCCCGTTCCTGATCGCGGGCGGCGTTGCCGGCCGCCCGGGAGAGCCCTCGCCCCGCGTTTTCGTTCGGCTCCAGACCTCTGGCGGCGCAGTCGGTTGGGGCGAGGCGACGCCCACCCCGCGCTGGACCTATGAAACGACCGAGACCATCGTCTCGACATTGTCGAAATATCTTGCGCCGGCAGTGTCGGGCATCGAAATCTGGAACTTCGACGCCCTGCACCGGGCCATGGATCGCGCGATAGGCCCTGGCGTGACCGCCGGCTCTCCGCTGGCGAAGTCGGCAATCGATATCGCCGCGCATGATGCACTCGGCCATGCGCTCGGCGTTCCCGTCCATCAGCTCCTGGGCGGATGCCGGCGGCGCGACTTCGACCTGTCCTGGATGATCTCTGTCTCGCAGCCCGACGGGGCGAGGAAGCTAGCCGAGGAAGGCCTGGAAGCCGGTTATGAGGTCTTCGACGTCAAGGTCGGCATGCATGGCGAGGCGGGGGACATGCATCTGGTCGAGGCGACCCGCGACGTCGTCGGCGAACGGGTGATCCAGGTCGACGCCAATCGCGGCTATGCGCTCGCCGCCGCAATGCGCCAGGCCAGCCGTTTTGGCGCGCTCGGCGTGACCTTGTTCGAGCAGCCGCTCGACGGTTTCAATCTTTCGGGCTACCGCAAGCTTTGCGCGCAGCGCGATGTGGAGATCGGGATCGATGAATCCCTGCGCTCGCCAGCCGATCTGATCGAATACGCGCGCGCGGACGCCATTCACGTGGCGGTGGCGAAACTGCAGCGCAATGCTGGGTTCTATCGCTCGCGCCAATTGTGCGACGCAGCCGTGGCGGCGGGGCTTGGCCTTTCCATGTCCGGCCTCACCGAGACCGATCTGGGGCTGGCCGCGGGGATGCAACTTGCTGCGGCCTACGGGATATCGCCGCTGCAGCTCAACGGACCGCAATATATCGAGACGCCTTTCCTGTCGCAGCGGGTCTGGCAGGGCGGCGGACGCGTGTCCCTGCCCGAAGGTCCAGGCCTTGGCGTCGAGATCGACGAGAACTGGGTCCGAAACAACGCTGTGGAGGTGGCCCTTGTCTAGGATAACGCGCCAACTGATCGAGTGGCTTCCCGCATTTGTGTTGTTCGCGCTGCTGATCGCTTTCTGGCAGCTTGCGGTCACCGTGTTTGGCGTGCGCGAATATCTGCTGCCCAGCCCGGCAAGCGTTCTCGATGCGATGTTTTCCTCGCAGACGCGCTGGATGAACCACATCCTGGTCACCGGCGCCGCCATTTTCGGCGCATTCCTCATCGCCGCGATTGGCGGGATCATCCTTGGAACGCTTGTCGCCTGGTCCAGCTTCATGAACCGGGCGCTGATGCCGTTCCTGGTCTTCGTCAACACCCTGCCAAAGGTGGCGATCGCGCCGCTCTTCCTGCTGTGGCTTGGCTAC
>JAUIBM010000252.1 GCA_030428345.1 Alphaproteobacteria bacterium
TACCTCACGCTCAAGCGCCATGCCTACACCCCCAACACCAAGATCGACGAGGCCGACATCCGCGCCGACATAGCCACGTCGCGGGCGCGCCATATCGCGGTGTGCAACAATGAATTCGATCCGGGCATTCTCAGCTATGCCAGCCCCGTGCACGACCCGCGCACCGGGCAGTCTTACGCCATAGCGATCTTCGGCCTGGCGGAGCGTTTCGGACTGGTGAGCGCGGCGACCGTGGAGACCCAGCTGATCAACGCCGCGCAGAAAATCAGCAAGCAGCTGCGGACGCGCTGACCTTCAGGCGGATGCCGCCCGCTCGGCATCCTGCAGGCGGCGCCAGTCGACCTTGTGCGAAGGGGTGAGCGGCAGGTCGTCGACGAATTCCACGATGCGCGGCGCCTTGTAGGCGGCGATCCGCGACCGCGCCCATTCGATGATTTCCCCGGCCTCGATCCGCCCGCGGAAAGCCGGATGCGGCACGATCAGCGCCTTGACGGTTTCGCCCCTGTAGCCGTCGGCGGCGGCGATCACGCAGACCTGCCGCACGGCCTCGTGGCCGAACAGCAATTGCTCGACCTCGGCCGGCGAAACCTTGAAGCCGGAGGCGTTGATCATCCGCTTGAGCCGATCCGTGATGTAGAAATAACCCTCGCCGTCGCGCCGGCCGATATCGCCGGTGCGCAGCCATGTCGTTCCGTCGTGCTCGACCAGCGTCTCGCGAGTCGCCTGTTCATTGTTCCAGTACCGCAGCATCAATTGTGGCCCGCGCACCCAGATCTCTCCGCTCTCGCCGTCGCGCACCGGCGCGAGCGTGTCGGGATCGACGATGATCGAGTCGGTGTCCTGGACCACGACGCCGATGCTGCCGGTTCGCGGCGCCTCGAGCGGGTTGAGATGGGTCGGCGACATGGTTTCGCTCATGCCGTAGCCCTCCACATAGGGCAGGCCGAAGCGCTCCTGCAATTGCGCGGCGACCGCCGGCGGCATGGACGAGCCGCCCCCGGTGATCACCTTCATCTTGGCGAAGGCCGCCGGGTCGAAATCCGGCTGCGATAGCATGTCGATCACCATGGTCGGCGGCGCGTTCCAGAAGGTCACGCCGAACCGGGCGAAGAGCCGCATCGCGGCCGCCGCGTCCCACCGGGTCATGATCAGCAAGGTCGCGCCCGCCAGGATCGCGGCATTCATCGAGCCCTGCATTCCGGCGACGTGATAGAGCGGCTGCACGGCGGTGACGACGCTTTGCGGCGTCAGTTCATAGCTCTCGGCCTGCAGCGCCGCCGTGTGCTGGACGGCTGAGTGCCGGTGAACGCATCCCTTCGGCATGGCCGTGCTGCCGGAGGTGTAGGGCATGACGCACAGATCGTCGGTGCTGCGATTGGCGGGCGGCAGCGCGGCGTGTTTCTCGCTCATGATCTCGCGCCAGTCGCTGCAATTCGGCGGCAGGCTCTGCGGGCGCGGGGCCGTGGCGACGGCGGGCGGCGCGGCCGCCGGCGCTTCGGGAAGGAGGTCGCCGTAATGGGCGACGATCACCTCGATCGCCGGGCCCGCAGCATCGGCGTCGCCGGGCTGGAAGCGGTCGACCAGTTCCGATCCGGCGATGGCGACCCGGATGCCGGCGTCCTCGATTATCCGCCGCACCTCCTCGGACCGGTACATCGGATTGAGCGGGACGACGACGGCTCCGGCGCGCAGAACCGCGTAATAGGCGATGACATATTGCGGGCTGTTCTGCAGCGCGACGGCGACCCTTTCGCCCGGGCGAATCGCGTAGCGATGGCAAAGTGCGCGCGCCAGCGACTCGACCTGGCCGTCCAGCCACGCATAATCGAGGCAGGCCCCGTAATAGACGATCGCGCAATGGCCGGGGCGCTCGCGCGCCTGTCTTGCGAGATTTTCATCGACACAGGGCAAGGAATAGCGGGACGCGGGAAGATCGGACATGGCGGGCCGTTTGCTGGATGCGTTCCGCCTGACAATGGGCAGGGGGGCAGCAAATGACAATATCCCGTAATACGGAAAATCATTGCAAAAAGCCGAATTCTACGGTTATCTGCCGGCCGGTATCGGCGCAGGGCTGTCGGTTGGCGGTCCTGCGCCGATTTCGTTGCGCGCTCAGGGATAGAATGCCTATGCGGTTTGACGCTGGAAAGATGATTGGCAACGCGCCCGGGCGGCAAGCGTCATGAATGCGTCGACGGCTGTCGGCCGCTATCTGCGTACCACGGACGGACCCGAAGGGGTGATTTGCGTCGAAATGGACGACCCGACCGGCAGCGCTAACAAGACGAACGATCTCTTCAAATACGAGCTGGACGCGCTCCTCTCCAGGCTCGAGACCGGCCCTTCGCCCAGGGGGGTGATCTTCACCTCGGCGAAACGCTCCTTCGGCGTCGGCGGCGACATCGCCCAGGTCATGAGCTTCGCCAAGGCAGGGGAAGCGGCCAGCATCGAGGATTCCGAGCGGATCAAGATTCTGTTCCGGCGCATCGAGCGCCTCGGCTGCCCCACGGTGGCGATCATCGAGGGTACGGCGGCCGGCGGCGGATGGGAACTGGCGCTCGCCTGTCATGCGCGCTTCGTTCAC
Organism: Alphaproteobacteria bacterium; assembly: GCA_030428345.1. GTDB lineage: Bacteria > Pseudomonadota > Alphaproteobacteria > Rhizobiales > Rhizobiaceae > BOKV01. The sequence continues at coordinate 2,585 of JAUIBM010000252.1, forward strand.
GACAATGCGGCGATCAGGCTGGGCTTTCCCGAAGTCGATTTCGGCCTCGTGCCGGGCGCCGGCGGGATGGTGCGTCTCGTCCACATGCTGGGCGCGGCGAGGGCGGCCCGGTTGATCACGGCGGCGGCGATGCAGGACCCGCAGGCCGCGCTGTCGGAAGGGCTTGTCACTGCGCTGGGGAGCGATCGCGCCGAGCTGATGCGTCTGGCGCTGTCCTGGATCGGGAACAACCCCGCGCCCGCCCAGCCCTGGGACCGGCCCGACCATGGCGTGCCCGACCGCGCCCTGCCGGGCGAACCCGCCGGCGGCGCGCCGGCCTCCGATGCGCCGCGTCTGGCGCTTGAAGCAATCGGCGAGATCGCCGCGCTTCCGTTTGAAGCGGGCAGCATGGTGGAAAGCCGGTGCTTCGCCCGCTGCGCGGTCTCGTCGCAGGCGCGGGCGCTGATCGGGCTTGGATTTTACGATCGCAACGCGCTGCGCCGCAAGGCGGCCCCCGTTCCCGGTCCTGGGCGCGAGGAGTCTTTCGCCAGGGCCTTGCGCAGCGCGCTTCAGAACGAGATCGCGATGCTGGAAGGCGAGGGCGCGCCGCGCGCCCTCATCGAGGCGTCGCTGACCGCTGCAGGCTACGCCCGCTCCGGCGGCGCCCATCCGGCGATTGGCGGCGGGGTCGTCGCCGGCGACCCGCTGCTGGAGCGCCGGCTGGTGTTCGCGCAGGCGACGGCCGCGCTGCGGGCGCTGGAAGGCACCGGCTTCTGCGCGGCGGCGGCGAATGTCGCCTCGGTCGAGGCCGGCGATTTTCCGCGCCGCACCGGCGGCGTGCTGCGGTTTGTCGAGAATTTCGGCCTGCACCGCTTCGTTTCGACGGCAAGGGACCTGCAATCCGTCTGCGGGCTGCGCTTTGCCTTGCCGTTCGCCAATGCCGTTGACCTGTCGAGCTGCCTTGCGGCGGCGCGCCATCGTGACACCGAACACAGTGACACCGAACAAGGAACACACCCATGAAGCGATTGCTCAGCACCGGCCTCAATGCCGGGTCCGATACCGTGGTCGAAGTCGTCGGAGGCAAGGGCGCCTGGTTCGAACTGTCTGACGGACGCCGCGTGCTGGACGGGTCGAACTCCGCCGGCGCCTTGGGGCACGCCCATCCCGAAATGGTGGAGACGATCCGCAAGGCGGCCGACTACCCGGTCGTCAGCGAGGGCTGGTTCTTCCGCGAGCGCGAGAAGGCGGCCGAGGATCTGATCGATATCGGCTTTGCCGGCGAGCATGACTGGGTCGGCGCGGTGCGTTTCGGCCTTTCGGGCAGCGAGATCAACGATCTCGCCCTTTCGCTTGCCCAGGCCGTCACCGGCCGCGCACCGATCGCCACACGCGAGCGCGCTTATCACGGCCTCACCGGCCTGTCGCGCGACGTGACGGTCCAGCCGCAATGGCATGGCGGATTGTCGCTCATGTCGGGCGGGGTGCGGCCGGCCGCGCCCAATACCGAGACGCGGATCATCGCCGCGCCGATGGGATCGCTCTATGGAACCCGCGACTACGACCTGCCGCCCGAAAGCCCCGGCGAGGTGGAGGCCAAGCTCGACGGCGTCTCCGCTGCCATCATCGATTATTCCCAGGGCGGCATCTATCACGACGCCCAGTGGCAGGACATGGTCGCCGCCGCCGCGCGCAAGAAGGGCGCGCTCTGGATTGCCGACGAGGTGATCACCGGGGCGGGACGCATGGGCCAATGGTTCGCGTTCCAGTGGGGCAAGAGCCGGCCCGACATCGTCACCATGGGCAAGGCGCTTGCCGGCGGCGCGGCGCCGATCGGTGCGGTCATCCTGTCAAAGGAGATGGTCGAGCGGCTGGATGGCGCGGCCTGGCAGGCCTACAGCACCTTTCGCGGCCATCCCATCACCATGTCGGCGGTGCGGACCTATCTGCGCATCGTCAAGCGCGATGCGCTGCTGGACCGAGTCGCCGCGCTGGGCGCCGTCATTGGCGCGCGGCTGGTCGAGATCGCGAAGAAGCATCCGAGCGTTGCGCGCGTCGACGGGCGCGGGTTGCACTGGACGATCGAGTTGCACGGGCCTCATTGGAAGAGCTGGCGCGCCGACACCTCGGTCGCGCCCATCGCCTCGAAAGTCGCGGCGCGCGCACTGGCGAACGACGTGGTGATCGGCACCAGTGGCGAGCAGACGTCGCTCTTCCTGGCTCCGCCGCTGATCATGAGCGACGAGGAGATCGCGCGGCTGCTCGACGTGCTTGACGATGCGCTGGCCGTCGCCGACGAGGAACATGCCCGCACGGCCGGCTGAAACGGATTTCACACAGCTTCGAGGAGACAGGATCATGAACGACGAAGAACAGGTTCGCGCGGTCATCAAGGATTATTTCGATGGCCTCTATTTCGGCGACATGGAGAAGTTCGGCGGTGCGTTTCACCCCGCCTGCAGGCTCTTCGCCGTCAACGGCGATGAAATCCTGACATTCGACTACGAGCCCTATATGGCCCGCTGCGCCGCGCGCGCCGCGCCCGCGACGCAGAACGCCTCCCGGATCGACGAAATCGTCTCGCTGACCATATCGAGCGCCGATACCGCCCATGCCAGGGTGCGCGACGCCTTTCCGCCGCGCACCTTCGTCAACGAACTGAGCTTCCTGAAGGTCGCCGGGCAGTGGAAGATCGTCTGCAAGGTCTGGCACGCCTTCGACTGATCTTCCTCCCCCGGCCTATTTCAGGGCAGCGGCGACGGTCGCCTGCATTGGCGTCGTCGGCCGGCCGATCAGGCGCGAAAGGACGCC
>JAUIBM010000253.1 GCA_030428345.1 Alphaproteobacteria bacterium
CGGCCGCTTTGACGGCGCGCATGACCGGGGTGATGCCTTCCGCGTTTTTGTAGACTCCGACGCCCAGGTCGATCTTCTGATCACGCGGGTCTTCGCGGTACATCTGCATCAGCGCCAGGATCTTGTCGGCGGGCTGCGGTTTCAGGTTCTCGAACATCAGGTCTCTCCGGTTGCGACGGGCAGGGTCGGGAAGGCGCCCCATTCAGCCCATGAGCCGTCATAAAGCGAGTGGTCTTTCTTGCCCATGCGTTCAAGCGCAAGGCTGAGGATCGCGGCGGTCACGCCAGACCCGCACGAGGTGATCGCCGGTTTCGACAGATCGACGCCCGCGGCCTCGAATATGGCGCGGCACTCTTCCGGCGATTTCATGGTACCATTGGCGTTCAGCAACTGGCCAAAGGGGACATTGCGAGAACCCGGAATATGCCCCGAGCGCAAACCCTCGCGCGGTTCGGCTTCGGCCCCGGAAAACCGGCTGGCAGAGCGGGCGTCGATGATCTCATGATCACCCAGCTTGGCGGCGGCGGAAACTTGCGTGACATCCCGGACAAGCTGATTTTGCACCCGGACGGTCATATGACGATCACGGATGACCGGCGGCAGGTCTTCGACCTCGCGCCCTTCCGCCTGCCATTTGGGGAATCCACCATCCAGAACCGCGATGTTTTCCTGCCCCATCAGACGGAACAGCCACCAGACGCGCGCAGCCGACATCAGCCCAGCGCCATCGTAAACCACGACCTGATGACCGTCGCCCACACCCATCGCGCGCAAACGCGACATGAATTTTTCAACCGGTGGCACCATATGCGGCAGATCGGATCGCTGGTCCGAAATTTCGTCGATATCAAAGAAGCGCGCGCCGGGGATATGCGCCTCCAGAAACTCGGCACGGGCGCTCTTGCCCGCCTCGGGAATGTACCAGGAGCAGTCGATAACGGCGATGGCCGGATCGCCAAGCCGCTCAGCGAGCCATTCCGGCTCCACCAGGAATGCGTCCATTTCAGAATTCCTCCCATAACCGTGCATTTCTGTCCGACAGAAAATTCGCAAGAAGTCTCGAAGTGCTCGTTCTTCGCCTTTTCGGTGGCGATTTCAACGAATTTTGAAGGGCAGATTGACAAACATCCCAAGTCTCGGCAAGTGATTTGTCGGACAGAATGGAGGATCTGGTGGACGATCGGCAGGGACAGCCCTCAGTGGGGACGCAGCAGCGCGACCCGCAAGCGCTCGACGAGGGCGCCGTCGCGGCCCATCTGGCGCTGCATGGCCTGCAGATGGATCGGTCCGAAGGCGCGCTTCGCCTTTCCGGCGGCCTGTCCAACCTCAATTATCTCATTATCGTCGATGGCCGCAAAACGGTGTTGCGCCGCCCGCCCATGGGCGAATTGCCGGTCGGCGCGCATGACATGGCGCGCGAGCACACCATTCTCAGTCGCCTTTCGCGGGTCTGGTCCCCGGCGCCCGACAGCTTTTTCCTGTGTTCCGATCCTTCGGTGATCGGGGCGCCGTTCCAACTCCTGGAGTATCGCGCCGGCCTTGTGATCCAGAGCGACAAATTGCCGGCCGAATTCGATGCGCTCGAGAGCAGGCGGGAGCTCTCGCACGAACTGGTGACGACGCTTGCGGGACTGCATGCCGTCGACGCGGCCGCGATCGGCCTTGGCGGCTTCGGCCGTCCTGAGGGCTTCTTCGAGCGCAATGTGCGCGGCTGGCTGAAGCGCTGCGCCGCGCTCGAGCCCGAGGCGGCGCTCGCCTCTGGCGTAGAGCGACTCGGTGCGTGGCTGCTTTCCAACCAGCCGCGCGCGCTGGAACCGACCCTGCTGCACTCCGACTTCAAGCTCGATAATTGCATGCTCGACGAGACGCTGAAGGTGAAAACGGTTCTCGACTGGGACATGGGGACACGCGGCGACCCGATGATGGATCTCGCGACGCTGACCAGCTATTGGACCGAGCCGGGCGACCCGGACTGCATGCATCGCCTTGGGCAGATGCCGACCGCCAATCCCGGCTTCATCAGCCGGGCCCAGGCCGTCGAGGCATATGCGGCCGCGACCGGCCGGGATGTGTCGGGATTTGGCGCATGGCGCATTCTCAGCCTGCTGAAGCTGGGTGTCGTGTTCATGCAATTGCACCGCAACTGGGTGCGCGGCGTCGCCGGGGATTCGCACTATGCCGGATTCGCCGATCTTGGCGGCGAGATTCTGGAATTTGCGGCGGCCTCGAACGGCCGGCCGATCTGAGGAGAAAGACAAGATGGATTTTTCGATACCAGCCGAACTCAGCGATCTGTCGCAGCGCATCGGCGCGTTCATCCGGGAGGAGATAATACCGCTCGAATCCGATCCGCGCTGGACGAGCCATGGCCCGACCGAGGAGTTCCGCCGCCAGCTGGTGGGGATGGCGCGCGCCAGGGGCCTGGTGGCGCCGCATGCGCCGCGCGAATGTGGCGGCATGGGGCTTGGCCATTTCGAACGGGCTATCGCGTTCGAGGCGGCGGGCTATTCCATGCTCGGGCCCATCGCCCTGCATTGCGCTGCGCCGGACGAGGGCAATATCCATTTGATGGCGGAAGTCGCCGACGACCGCCAGAAGGAACGCTGGCTGCGTCCGCTGGCAGGCGGCCAGACACGTTCCTGCTTCGCCATGACGGAACCCAACGGCGCCGGCTCCGATCCCGCGCTGCTCGAGACCGTCGCGACCCAGGTGGAGGGCGGCTATCGCATCAGCGGGCGCAAATGGCTGATCACGGGAGCCGAAGACGCCAGTTTCACCATCATCATGGCGAAGCTGAAAGGCGGCGAGAAATCCGGATCGGCGACCATGTTCCTGGCCGACATGGATCAGCCGGGGGTGGTTCTGGAGCGCCAGCTCGATTCGATGGATTCCACCTTCACCGGCGGTCACTGGGTCATGCGCTTCGATGATTTGTTCGTGCCCGATGAGGATGTTCTGGGCGCCCCGGGCGAGGGTTTCCGTTACGCGCAGGTTCGTCTTGCGCCGGCGCGCCTCACGCATTGCATGCGCTGGCTCGGCGCGGCGGTACGCGCGCAGGACATTGCGCGGGAATACGCCAACCAGCGGCAGGCCTTCGGCAAGTCGCTGGCCGAGCACGAAGGCGTCGGCTTCATGCTGGCCGACAACGACATGGACATCCACACGGCCCGCCTGACGATCTGGCACGCCACTTGGCTGCTCGATCAGGGGCATCGCGGCAGCGCCGAGAGCTCGCGCGCCAAGGTCATCTGCGCCGAGGCGATCTTCAGGGTGGCCGATCGCTGCGTGCAGATCCTGGGCGGACTTGGCCTGACGCGGGACACGGTGGTCGAGCGCTTCTTCCGCGATGCGCGCGCCTTCCGGGTCTATGACGGCCCCTCCGAAGTGCATCGCTGGTCGCTGGCGCGCCGCATTGCCGCGGGAAAGATGTGAGATGAGCGAGACCGCATCCTTTGATCTCACCGGTCGCGTCTGCGTCGTCACCGGCGGCGGCAGGGGCATCGGCAGGTCGATTTCGTCGGCGCTTGCCGCCCATGGCGCCATGGTCGTTATGTCCGGCCGCTCCGGTTCGACGCTTGAAGCGGCGGTCGCGGAAATACGCTCGCAGGGGGGCAAGGCCGATTTCATCGTCGCCGACATGCAGCGCGAGGAGGCTGTCGTCGCCATGGCGCAGACCGTTGCCGAGCGCTTCGGCCCGGCGCATGTGCTGGTCAACAATGCGGGCGTCAATGCGATCTACAAGGGCGCGGACACCACGACGCTGGACGAGTGGAACACGATTATCGGCACCAATCTGACCGGCGTGTTTCTCGCCTGCCGCGAATTTGGCCGCCAGATGCTGGAGGCAGGGCGCGGTTCGATCATCAACATCACCTCAATCGGCGGCAGGGTCGGCCTCGCCAAGACGGCCGCCTATTGCGCGTCCAAGGGAGGCGTCGAACTGATGAGCAAATCCATTGCCATCGATTGGGCCAAGAAGGGCGTTCGGGTCAATTGCGTCGCCCCCGCCTATGTCGAGACGGATTTGACGAGCGGCCTTGTCGATCATCCTGTTCTGGCGGGAAAGATCACGGGGCGCACGCCGATGGGGCGCTTCGCCAAGCCCGACGAGATCGGCGGGGCGGTCGTCTATCTGGCGAGCGACGCCTCGAGCTATGTGACGGGACAGTCGATCGGCGTCGATGGGGGTTGGACCGGCGCGTGACCCGCGTCGCGGACGGGCCCGACCGGGGAGGAGAGGACCAGGATGCAGACGACGAAGCGATATGACGATTTCCATCGCGAATTTGAATGGAGCGTGCCGGAGCGGTTCAATTTCGGCGTCGACGTCGTCGACCGCATCGCGCGGGAGGCCGACGGTCCGGCCCTGATCGCGGTCGACAGCGCCGGGCGGGAGCAAAGGTTCAACTATTCGGACATTGCCCGCCTCACCGACCGTCTGGCGTCGGCCTTGCGCGCCAGCGGCGTGCGCAAGGGCGATTTCGCGGTGGTGATGCTGCCCCGCATTCCGCAATGGCAGATCGCGATCGTCGCCTTGCTGAAGCTTGGCGCCATCCCGATCCCGTGCATCGAGATGCTTACCGCCAAGGACCTGGAATATCGCGTGCGCAACTCCGGCGCGCGCACGGTAATCTGCCGGGCGGACCAGGTCGGCAAGTTTGCCGGTCTTGCGGACGCGCTCGACATCCGCGTCAGCGTTGGCGTGGCGGATGGCTGGAGCGAATTCGACGACGCGATCGACGCCGCCGGAGACGACTTCACCGCCGAGACGGTGCTCGGCGAAGAGCCCGCCATCATGTACTACACGTCCGGCTCGACCGGCGACCCCAAGGGTGTGTTGCACGCCTCGCGCGGACTTTATTCCTGGTGGGTCTCCGCCGCCTACTGGCTGGATCTGAATCCGGGCGACGTGATCTGGTGCACGGCGGACACCGGATGGAGCAAGGCCGGGACCAGCATCCTCTTCGGCCCGTGGGCGCGTGGGGCGTGTTCGCTGTTCTTCGATGGCGGCTTCGACCCGGCCGAGCGTTTGCGGCTGCTCGATCGCTACAAGGTCAATGTCTATTGCGCGCCCGCGACCGAACTTGCGCGCGTCGCCGAGCAGGATGTCGCCGCGCATGACCTTTCGGCCCTGCGCCAGACGGTCTCCGCCGGAGAAGCGGTCAGTCCGACGATCGCGGAGCGCTGGAAGGCGGCGACCGGCCTGCCGATCTCGGAAGCCTATGGCCAGACCGAGACCCTGATGATCGTCCTGAACTATCCATGCGAAACGGTGAAGCCGGGCTCGATGGGCCGGCCCTCTCCGGGCAGCGAAGTGGCGATCATCGACGGGCAAGGCAATGTCCTGCCCGATGGGGAGGAGGGCGACA
>JAUIBM010000254.1 GCA_030428345.1 Alphaproteobacteria bacterium
CGCGGCGACGGGCCGGGCGGCCGCGAAACGGGTTGTTGCGAGCGGTTTTTCACAGCCGTGCATGTTTCCCGATTGGAGGCTGGACGCCGGCCGCCTTGCCGACTATGTATGCCGGACTTGGCGCGGGTGATTAGCTCAGTTGGTAGAGCAGCTGACTCTTAATCAGCGGGTCACAGGTTCGATCCCTGTATCACCCACCAAGTTTTTCAATCGGTTACCCGACATTTGAGAGCCGCCTTTTTTGCAGGACGGCGCAGCATTTTGTACCCCCATCCCGATTCGTTCTCCGTGGAGCTCGACAGAGTGAGGTTGCTGCGGCGCTCTCGGTTCGCGAATCCTTCCAGCTGCCGGCGCGGCGAAGATCCAGCGGGCTCGGCGCGCGCCGCCGTCAGACCGCCTCCACGAACGAGTCCAGCACCCGCTTCTGGCCGGCCTTGTCGAAATCGATCGTCAGCTTGTTGCCGTCGATGGCGGCGATGGCGCCATAGCCGAATTTGAGGTGGAAGACGCGCTCGCCCAATTGGAAGGGCGAGGAGGGCGAATTGACGGAGGCCGCCACCAGCTCGCCCTCGATGGTGCGCGATTTCGTCGCCGGGCCGGACCGGTTGCCCCAGTTCTTCTTCGCGGCCTCGGGATTGCGCGACTGGGCGCGTTGCCAGCCTGGCGAGGAATAGGTCGACTTGAACGGATCGGCGGTATCGAAGCGGCTCTGGCCGTGCGGGCCGCCGGAAAAGCCGCCCATGCCGCCGGCGCGCGGCGAGCCGTAGCCGCCATAGGAGGAGCCGGTTTCCACCACCTCGACATGGTCCGGCGGCAGTTCGTCGAGAAAGCGCGAGGGAATGGATGATTGCCAAAGGCCGTGGATGCGCCGGTTGGAGGTGAACCAGATATAGAGCCGGTCGCGCGCCCGCGTGATGCCGACATAGGCGAGGCGCCGCTCTTCCTCCAGGCCCGAGCGGCCGCCTTCGTCGAGCGAGCGCTGATGCGGGAACAGGCCCTCTTCCCAGCCGGGCAGGAAGACCGTGTCGAATTCCTTGGCCGAATGCAGCGTCATCAGCGAAACGGCGTCGAGCTGCTCGTTGTTGTCGGTGTCCATGACCAGGCTGATATGCTCCAGGAAGCCGGTCAGGCCCTCGAACGGCTCCATGGAGCGGATCAGTTCCTTGAGGTTCTCCAGCCGGCCAGGTGCCTCGGGCGAGCGGTCGTTCTGCCACATCTCGGTATAGCCGGATTCGTCCAGCACCATCTCGGCAAGATCGGTGTGGGAGGTGTTGTCGAGGAGGCCGCGCCAGCGCTCGAAATCGGCGGCGATCGCCTTGAGCGTGGCGCGCGGCTTGGGCTTCAGCTCCTCGGTCTCGGAAAGTTCGCGCGCCGCCTCCAGCAGCGGAATTCCCCGCGCGCGGGCATGGTCGTGCACCTGGCGCAGCGTCGCATCGCCAAGGCCGCGCTTGGGCGTGTTGACGATGCGCTCGAAGGCAAGGTCGTCGGCCGGCTGCACGACGACGCGCAGATAGGCCAGCGCGTCGCGAATCTCCAGGCGTTCATAGAAGCGCGGGCCGCCGATGACGCGGTAGTTCAGCCCCAGCGTAACGAAGCGATCCTCGAATTCGCGCATCTGGAAGGAGGCGCGCACCAGGATCGCCATGTCGTTGAGCGCGTGGCCCTTGCGCTGCAACGCCTCAATCTCCTCGCCGATGGCGCGCGCTTCCTCGCCCGAATCCCAGGAGGCGGCGACATGCACCTTGGCCGCATCGATGTGCTCGGCGTCGGTGAACAGCGTCTTGCCGAGACGGCCCTCATTATGGGCGATGAGATGGGCGGCGGCGCCCAGGATGTGGCCCGTCGAGCGGTAGTTGCGCTCCAGCCGGATCACCTTGGCGCCGGGAAAATCCTTCTCGAAGCGCAAGATGTTGTCCACCTCCGCGCCGCGCCAGCCATAGATCGACTGGTCGTCGTCGCCGACGCAGCAGATATTCGGCGGGGCCGGATGTCTGCCGGCCTGGCCGGCGCTCACGGCCGTATCCTCCGCCGGATCAAATCCGGCGTCGGGGCCTCCGCGGGGGCGCTTCGCGGCTCGCTCCTCGCTCGCATGGCTGTCCTGCGGGTCCTCCGCGTAATCCTCTACAGGCGGCGCATACGCGCCGGCCGCCTCTTCGGCGGCGAGGCCTGCGGCAGGGTTCTCGCTCTCGGCAGGCGTCGCTCGCGCGGGTCGGGGCTGCGGGACCTCCGCGTAATCCTCCACAGGCGGCGAAGAGCCGCCTGCCGGCATTCCGGCGCCCCCGCGGAGCGGCGGCGAAGCCGCTCGCGTGAGCGATGACGAATCCCGCATCGCCAGCAGCCGCAGCCACAGATATTGCGCGACATTGGTGTCCTGGTATTCGTCGACCAGCATGTAGCGGAAGCGCGCGCGATAATCGGCGAGCACGTCCGGGTTCTCGCGGAACAGGCGGATGCACTCGGTCAGCAGATCGCCGAAGTCGACCGCGTTCAGCGTCTTCAGTCGCGCCTGATAGTCGGCATAGAGCTTGCGGCCGCGACCGTCCGCGTAGGCGCGGGAATCGCCCTCGGGAATCTTCTCCGGCGAGAGCCCCTTGTTCTTCCAGCCGTCGATCAGGCTGGCCAGCATGCGCGCCGGCCAGCGCTTGTCGTCGATGCCCTCGGCGCGGATCAATTGCTTGAGCAGGCGAATCTGGTCGTCGGTGTCCAGGATGGTGAAGTTCGACTTGAGGCCGACAAGCTCGGCATGGCGGCGCAGGATCTTCGCGCCGATGGAGTGGAAGGTGCCGAGCCAGGGCATGCCCTCCACCTTCTCGCCGGCATAGCGGGCGATGCGTTCCTTCATCTCGCGCGCCGCCTTGTTGGTGAAGGTAACGGCCAGAATCTGGCTCGGCCATGCCTTGCCGCTGGCGAGGATATGGGCGATGCGCGCCGTCAGCACGCGGGTCTTGCCGGTGCCGGCGCCGGCCAGCACCAGCAGCGGGCCCTCGGTGGTCTCTACCGCGTCGCGCTGTTCCTCGTTCAGCCCCTCGAGCCAGGGCGAAGCGGAGGCGGCGGGGCCGGCGCGACCGGCCAGCGCACGCGCGGCGATGCCCAGGCCCTGGACGGGCGGGCCGTCTGGAGGAAACGAATTCGGATTGGCCATGGCGCAAATGTAGTGATTCCGTATCGAAAGGGAAGCTTGCGAACGCCAACGACCGCCTGCGCGCGGCCCTTGCCATTGAATAGGCGTGTAAATCTCCCGGCAAAAGGGGGAGGCGGCCATGGGGGCGACACGATTGGCCGCTATCGGGGCAAGCTGCGCGCGAAACGAAACGGGGAGACAGGCCGGAGATGAAATGGGCAAGGCGGCTGGGAATTGCGTTCGCGCTCATCTACCTGCTGCCGGCGGCGATCTCGCTGGCGTTGTGGGCCGGCGTCGAGCGTCCGGCGAACTGGCGCGAGGCGGACTGGCGCTCTTCCGGCATCCTGCCGGAGGCGAAAGCGGGCGGGGAAGCCGTCGTGCATGTCCTGGCGGCGCGGGTCGGCGGCCTGAAGAGCGCCCTGGCGGTGCATTCCTGGATCGTGGTCAAGCGCCGCGACGATCCATCCTATACGCGCTACGAGGTGGTGGGGTGGGGTACCCCCTTGCGCCGGAACGCCTATGCGGCCGACGGGTTCTGGTATTCCAACAAGCCGGAGATCGTCGCCAGCCTGCGGGGCGAGGCCGCCGAGCGCGCAATCCCGCGCATCGAGGCGGCGATCGCGGCCTATCCTTATTCCCGCGCGGGCCAGTATCGCATCTGGCCCGGACCGAACTCCAATTCCTTCGTCGCCGATGTGCTGCGCCAGACGCCTGAGCTGGGCGCGGCGCTGCCGCCCATCGCCGTGGGCAAGGACTGGCTGTCGGGCGGGCGGCTGTTTTCGCTCGACCCGGACGGGCGCGACTTCCAGGCGAGCCTGTTCGGCTATGCGGGCATCTCCGCCGGCATGCGCAGCGGGCTGGAACTCAACCTGTTCGGCCTTGTCGCCGGCCTCGATTTCGCCCGCCCGGCAATCAAGCTTCCGGGCTTCGGAAGGATCGGGTTTTGAGGGGCGATCACTCGGTCACCGGTTGCGCCTTGAAGCCGGCAATGCTGTCGGCAAAGTCGGCATAAGCGCCCGGCCTGTCGAACAATTGGCACTTGCGGTCCGCCTCGAGCCAGTTGAAGCCGAGGCAGGTTGTCTCGCGGCAGGCCGAAAGGCATCCATCGAGTGTATTCGCCGTGATGGCCGCGTCCGGCTCACCCCGAAACCCCTTGCCCGATTTGGTGAAGATCCTGACCGGGGCCTGCCGGTCCGGCTTGAGGGAAGGGCGCTGATCGCGCGCGACATAGGTATCCGCCTTGGAGAGGATGTAGAGCCTGCGCGAACTGCTGGCGACCGATTTGAGGACGCATAATCTGTTCCACCGGTCATGGGTGGCGGCATTGCAGGCGGTGGCGGCCTTGCACCGGCTGACGCAGGTTTCCGCGTCCGCGTTTCGTATGAGGCCGTTTGCGATGTCCCCGCCAACCAGATCATAGCCGGTCAACCGTACGAAGTCGTCGCCGGTCTCGGCCGGGGCTGCCGCAGAGCGTTTCGGGCTCAGCGGGGCGGCCGAATTGAGCAGGTACCAGTAGGGGACGGTCTGCTCGATCGTGCCGTCACTGCCGGCGTCGATGTCAAAATCCGCATCGCCGCCATAGGGGATGAACCGGACGGTGATCACACCATCGTCAAATGAGAACCTCTCCCGTTCGACAAGGCGGACATGGCACCCATAGGCCCAGAACTTCAGCTGGTTCTCATAGTCATAGACCTTGCCGACATAACCATTGCCGCTTCGGCCCAAAACGGTCCGCTTCATGCCGTAGCCGCCTTCGGCAAGGCCATTGAAATAGTCGCGGGTGGCGACGGCGCCTGATCTGGCCTTCACCGAGCGCGCCGCCCAGGCATTGTCGCAGATGTTGGTGACCGCGCTTCGGGTGATGCGGGCGGGGTATTTCACGCCTGAGAGCGCGACATTCGAAAGGATCGCATCCCCGATGGTTTCGATGTGAAACATCGACTTGGGGCGCGTCGCCAAGATCCGCTGGTATAGAAAATCGTTCATGGCCTTCACGCCATGGAGTTCCGCCTGCTTGATCGAAAACAGGCCTTCCGCGGATTTGAGGGCAATCTCGAACGCCCTGTTCACTTCGTCGGCGGTGTAATTTTCCGAGTTTTTCAGATCCAGGCTCGGCGCGTGAAAACCAAGGTCTCCGCCCACCTCCAGGACGCGTTCCTGCCGCCGGATGAACGACGTTCCTTCGTCGACGCTGCCGCCAAGAAACGCGATCGAGCATGCCGAGAGGCAGCTTTCGTCCGA
>JAUIBM010000255.1 GCA_030428345.1 Alphaproteobacteria bacterium
GGGCCTTGAATGGGACAAGTCCGGCGCGCCAGACGCCGAACTGCGCGCCCAGATGATGCTTTGGAGCTTCGTCCACGGCTTCGCCCAGCTCACCGTCTCCGGCAAGTTCAACAAGCCGGGGATGAACGGCCTCGGCATTCTGGAAATCATTCCGGGATTTCAATACGCGGAGTGAGCGGGCGCGTTTTCAGTCTCTCGGGTGCCGATGGCGGTTGTCGCCGCTTCCCGGAAGTCCCGGCGATTCCCCGGAGATGGCGAAGGCCTGGCTGTCGCGGCCGCCTGCCCCGTCGCGGGCGTATCGGCGCGGCGAACGCCCCATCCATTTCTTGAACGCCGCCCCGAACGCGCTCTCCGACTCATAGCCGAGCGAGGTTGCAATCGTCGCAATCGCGTCTGGCGAATGCCTGAGCCGGTCAGCCGCCAGCAGCATGCGCCAGCGAGTGAGGTATTCGACCGGCGCCAGCCCCACAATCTGGCGGAACCGCACGGCGAAGGCGGTTCGCGACATGCCGACCCGTCCGGCGAGTTCGCCAACCGTCCAGCGGCGACCTGGTTCGGAATGGATCAGGTCGATGGCCGCTCCCAGCCGCTTGTCGGCCAGCGCGAACAGGAAGCCGGTGCCCGCGCTCGCAGGATCGGACAGATAGAGCCGCAGCGCTTCCACCAGCATCAGGTGGATGAGATGCTCCAGCACCAGCGCCTTGCCCGGCAGCGGCTCGCGCAGTTCCTGACGCATGCGCTCGAGCGACCAGCGCAGCGTCTCGCGTCCCCGCTCGCCTCCGACATGCACGATAGGCGGGAGCATGCCAAGCAGCAGATCTGCCTGCGGGCCATTCAGCATGAACCGGCTGCCGACAAGGAAGAAGCTTCCCCCGCCATTATATCGCGCGATCCCGCCGCGCGGCGCTGCGGCGAAGATCTCTGCCGCATCAGCAGCCGGCGCCGACAGATCGCTGCCCAGGCGAAAGGGACGTCCCTTGGGCAGCAGGGAACAGTCCCCCGCCTCCAGGCGAACCGGGCCCGGACCGTCCTCCATCTCCAGCCAGCAACTGCCGGAGAGGACGCAGTTGAACTTGAGACCTTCGAACGAGCCGAAGCGCAGGCACCACGGGTCGCCGGCGTCGAAACCGGCCGACATGTAGCTCTGGGGCCGCAGGAGCGACAGGATGTCCGAGAGGGTGTCCACGGCGGATTCAGAACGATCGCGACAATATTGCGAACCCTATAGCATGGATCGTTCCAGCCGCCACGCCTAGCGTCTTCCTGCAACAAGGCGCCCCGCGACAATCCGCACCGCGCGACGCCCGCCAGACCAGCAGGAGAAACCCATGATCGTCATTACCGGCCCCACCGGCCAGATCGGCAGCCAGCTTCTCGCCCGCCTGATGCAAGGCGAGGAGCCGATCCGCGTTATCGCACGCGATCCGGCGAAACTTCCGCCGGACGCCCGCGGATGCGTGGAAATCGTTCAAGGCTCCTATGAGGAGCCGGAAACCGTCGCCAGGGCGTTCGAGGGCGCCGACTGCGTTTTCTGGCTGATTTCGGGGGATCCGGCCGCCGAGAGCGCCCAAGCCGCCTTTGTCGACAGGTCGCGCCCGACCGCCGAGGCGGTCCGGCAATGCGGGGTCAAGCACGTGGTCACCGTCTCCGCGCTCGGGCGGGATTGGCCGGGGGAAGCGGGCCACGCAACGGCCTCGATCCGCATGGACGACATGTTCGCCGCAACCGGCGCCAGTCTGCGCGCGCTCGCCTGCCCTTCCCTGATGGACAACACTCTGCGGCAACTCGGTCAGATCAGGGACCACGGCGTGTTCTACGGGGCCGGGCCGGCCGCGTTCAGGACGCCCTATCTGGCGACCTGCGACATTGCCGCTGCGGCCGCAGAACTGTTGCAGGACAGGTCATGGAGCGGCGCGGCGACGCTGCCGCTGCTGGGTCCGCAGGACATCTCCTTTGACGATCAGGCCCGGATCATGTCGCAGGTGCTCGGCAAGCCGGTGGCGTTCCGGGAAATTTCGCTGGAGGACCTCCGCTCCATGATGACAGGACAGGGCGCATCGCAAGGCATGACGCAGGCGATGATCGACATGATCACGGCGAAAATCGAGGGCCTGGACCTGATGATCCCGCGCAGCCCGCAAAACACCACGCCGACCAGCTTCCGCACATGGTGCGAAATGGTGCTGAAACCGGCAATCGAGCGCGAAGCCGCCGCATCCTGAGCGACGCTCCGCAGCGCAATGGCTGGCGGCGGGCTCCGTTACCCACCGCCAGCGGCTTTCCGGAGTGGTCATCGGCGATCAGACGCCGCCATTGACCTGCTTTACCGCAACGTGGTGCATCGCCGGCCAGTTCGCTTCCGCCTTGGCGAGCGTTCCGGCCGTGTCTTCCTTGTACTTGCCGAAGGCGACGGCGTTCAGGAAGACATAGAGCTTGCCGTCGACGATGTCGGCATAGCGCGGCGCGGCGTCGAGTTTCTTGCCGATGGCGACGCCGAAAGCGCAGAAGCCGCCATATTGCGGCATGTAGCGTTCGGGGTTGGCCCGGAACTGCTCCATCGTTTCACGGGTGGCGAAGTAGTAGGCCACGCCGTCATGCTCGACGGTGTGTTCGGCATAGCCTGCCTTCACCGCGAGGCCGGTGGCGAGCGCGACCACGTCGTCGCCGCGCAGGGCGACGCCCGCGCCGCTCAGCGTCGTGCCGGTCGAGACATTGTATTCATCGACCGCGAAGGCCGGCACTGCCGCAAACAAGATGCCTGCGAAAGCTGCTGCGCTGAGGATGTTCCTGATGCTGGTCATTGCACTTTCCTTTCAAGATGCGTCCCGTCTTGCGAAGCTTCGGGCACGCGGGGTTGAACCTCCCCGTTCGCAGGGGAAGCGGCCGCCGGTTTCGGCGGTTTGGGTCACGCGGCGCCGCCGGGCGCCGGCGTTGGATCAGATTGTCACTCGGTCAACTGCGCGATCCGCGCTTCCAGTTCGGCGATCCGCGCATCGCGGCTCGCGATCATTCCGGCCACCAGTTCGGCGTCGACGAGTTCGGGGATGTGGGACGGGCAGTTGATGTCCCAGGCCGAGATCTCGAAGAGGATCGCACGCTCGGCCCGCCCCCTCGTTCCGGAGCGCAGGCGACCGAGCAGCGCCGGATCGTCCGTGACGACCCTCGCCTCACCCCAGAATTTTGCGCGGCTGCGGGTGGCGTAGTCGACAAGAAACAGGAAGGCCCTCGGGTTCTCGCCGAGATTGCCGAGCGTGATGTATTGCCGGTTTCCGGCGAGGTCGGCGAAGCCGATCGTGCGCTCGTCGAGCACATGCAGGAATCCGGGCGGGCCTCCCCGGTGCTGGATATAGGGCTGACCCTGCAGGCTCGCCGTGCCAAGGAACGCGCTGTTGCGCTCGGTGATGAACCGGGCAAGCTCCGGCGTCAGCCTGCTGGACCACGGGTGGCGCTGGGTCATCCGCTCGATGGCGTCCCGGGAGCCATTGGCCGATTGCGCCTGCTTGACGGCCTCGGAGAAGGCGACGTCGCTCGGGGTCGTGGCGCTCATGATCACAGCCCCAGATTGGAGAGCGAAGGATGCGAGTCGGGTCGCCGGCCCAGCGGCCAGCGAAACAGGCGATCGCCTTCGCCGATTGCCTGATCGTTGATGCTGGCGTGCCGCTCCGCCATCAGGCCGTCGGCGTCGAAGGCCCAGTTCTCGTTGCCATGGGAGCGGAACCAGCGGCCCTCATCGTCGCGCCACTCATAGGCGAAGCGTACGGCGATCCTGTTGCCCGCGAACGCCCACAATTCCTTGACCAGGCGATAGTCCAGTTCGCGCGACCATTTGCGCGTGAGGAAGTCGACGATCTCACCGCGGCCTGTGATGAAGCTGTCGCGGTTCCGCCAGCGGCTTGCCGGAGTGTAGGCTTGCGCTACGGATTGGGGGTCGCGGCTGTTCCAGGCGTCCTCGGCGGCGCGAACCTTGGCAATGGCTGTATCCTGGGTAAAGGGCGGGAGCGGCGGTCGCATTTTCTGCCTCCTTGTTTCGGTGCCGGGTTGCAGCGTTGCCCGAACATTAGAGGCTTCCAAAATCTCGAGGCAGACGGTAATATCGATAATCTCCCTCCCAGAATATGAGAGACCATGACCGATCGCCTTCAAGCCATGTCGATCCTTTCGACAGTCGTGGACGCCGGTTCGCTTTCGGCCGGGGCGCGAGCCTTGCGGATGCCGCTCGCCACGGTCAGCCGCAAGGTGGCGGAACTGGAGTCGGCGCTTGGCGCCGAACTGGTGCTACGCTCGGCCCGCGGGCTCGCCCTGACCGACACCGGCGTCGCCTATGTGGAGGCGGCGCGGCGGATCCTCGAGGATGTCGCCGAGGCCGAGCGTGTTGCCGGCGGCGAATTCAGCGCGCCAAAGGGGATGCTCGCCGTGACGGCCCCGATCGTCTTCGGCCGATTGCATGTGCTGCCGGTTGTCGTCGAGTTCCTGAAGGCACACCCGCAGGTGGACGTTCGCCTGGAGCAGACGGACCGGCCTGTCAGCCTGCACGAGGAGAATTTCGATCTGGCGGTCAGGATCGGCTCGCTTCCCGACAGCAGCCTCATCGCGCGCCAGCTCGGCTTCGTGCGCCAGGTCGTCTGCGCCAGCCCTGACTATCTCGCCCGCAAGGGCGTTCCCCAAAGCCCCGAAGCGTTGAAGGATCACGACTGCATCACCTTCGGCAATCTGATGTCGTCCCGGCACTGGCGCTTCGGTGCGGGACGCTCGCAGATCGACGTCCCGATCCGGTCCCGGCTTGTGGTCAACACGGCCGAGGCTGCGATAGCCGCCGCCGAGGCGGGCCTCGGCGTGACCCGGGTTCTCTCCTATCAGATTGCCGACGCGCTTGGTCACGGCCGGCTGGCGACCGCGCTGGCGTCGTTCGAACCCGAGCCCTGGCCGGTCAGCTTCGTCTATCCCCAGCGCGGACTGGCGCCGCAAAAGCTGCGGGCGTTCCTCGGCTTCGCCGCGCCGCGGATTTCCAGGGTGCTGGCCCGCTGAGCCTGCCTTGGCGAACCCGAACGGCATACGCTGATTATCGCGCTTCAGGACCGGGGAAAAAGAGCCGCCCGTCCCACCCCCTTCTAGGCCGTGGACTCGTTATGGCGGAGAGTGAGGCAGACACAGGCCAGCTTTTCGTTCAGGGACATCACGCCAAGAGACTCCAGATCGAAGAACCCAAAAGATGCCATTTCTTCCGCAAAAGGACAGCCTCTTTTACAGCCACGATTGCCGCCATGCGTCCTGTCGATGATAATGCCGCAATGACCGTCGTTCGAGCTATCCAGAACCTAGTCCGTCTCTTTCATTCGCATTGCGCTGAC
>JAUIBM010000256.1 GCA_030428345.1 Alphaproteobacteria bacterium
CTGCCAAGCCCGGTGAAATCGAAAAGGCGATGGAACTGTCGCTGCGTTGGGCCGAGCGCAGCGCGCGCGCCTTTGGCGACCAGAAGGACAAGGCCATGTTCGGCATCGTCCAGGGCGGCGACATCCAGGATCTGCGACTGCGATCCGCGCAGGCGCTTGCTGCGATGGACCTGAAGGGCTACGCCATCGGCGGGCTCGCCGTGGGCGAGCCGCAGGCCGTGATGCTGGCCATGCTGGAGGCGACCAATCCTGCGCTGCCCGAGCACAAGCCGCGCTATCTCATGGGCGTCGGCACGCCCGACGACATACTGGAGAGCGTCGCCAGGGGCATCGACATGTTCGATTGCGTCATGCCCACCCGTTCAGGGCGTCACGGCCTGGCCTTCACGCGGCGCGGCAGGGTGAACTTGCGAAATGCACGCCATGCCGAGGACAACCGCCCGCTCGACGAGGAAAGCGACTGCCCGGCCGCGCGGGACTATTCGCGCGCCTATCTGCACCATCTGGTGCGCTGTGACGAGGCGCTGGGCGGGATGCTGCTCTCCTGGAACAATCTGGCCTATTACCAGTCCCTGATGGCGGGGATCAGGGCCGCCATCGAGGAGGGCCGGTTCGAGGCCTTCCGGCAGGAAACGCGCGAGATGTGGGCTCGGGGAGACATCGAGGCGCTGTAGCCGCGCCAGCCGTATCCTGCGTTTGGCCTGCGAGAAACGCTTGCCGTGGCGCGATGGTCAACGTGCGAAGCCTATTTGAACGTTGCCTTGCCGTTGACGATCTCGATCGTCTCCGTGCCGGAAAGGGCTTCGTGATCGCCATTGGGCATGGTGATGAAACAGCCGGCATTGCAGGCCGAGACGCTCGCGCCGGCGCCGATCGCCAGTTCGCTGCGAACGCCCGACTCCGTCATCAGCAGGGAATAGGCCTGGGCATCCTTGTTGGTGATGCTTGCGGATTGAGCGACGCCCGCCATACCTGCGGCGATAACGCCTGCCAAGAGTATTGCTTTCATTTCCATTCGGCCTGGGGCCGCCCCTGTTTTCTGACCGGTCTTCCGGTTTTCTCTATCAAATGTAGCTGACTATTCCTGAACCGTCACTGAATGCGTTCAATCGTCTTGGCCGTCATTGCCTTCCAACAACCCGCCCTCCGGCGGCACGCGCACATTGGCGGGCTCGCGGGCGACATCCTTTTCCGGATGGGAGGGGTCCTGCGTGGGGGCGGTTTGCGGCGTCTTGATATTGATATCGCGCTGCGGGAAGGGGATTTCGATGCCGTTTTCCTTGAACGCCTCGAAGATCGCAAAACGCAGGCGTGTGGAAACAACCAGTCCCTCGAACACGTCCTGAATATGGACCCGAAGCTCGAAATCGAGCGATGAATCGCCAAAGCCGACGAATACGGCCATGGGCGCGGGCACCTTGAGCACGGAGCGGTCGGACTCGGCGATCTCCATCAGCAGGCCATGCACGAAGCGCGGATCCGACCCGTAGGCGACGCCAACGGCGATATCGACGCGGCCGAGATGATTGCGATGCGTCCAGTTGCCGACGGAATTGTTGATGAGTTCGGAATTGGGCAGGATCACGGTCTGTTTCTGGAACGTCTCGATCTCGGTTGCGCGAACGCTGATGCGCCTGACCATGCCGGTGGTCGAGCCCGTGACGACCCAGTCGCCGACCTTGAAGGGACGTTCGACCAGCAGGATGAGGCCGGAGACGAAATTGTTGACGATGTTCTGCAGGCCGAAGCCGATGCCCAGCGAAAGGGCGCCCGCCACGATGGCGAGATTGGACAGATCGAACCCCGCGACCGAGACCCCGACCAGCGCCGCTACGGCGATGCCCGCATAGCCGGTTACCGTGCGGATCGAGTTTCGCACGCCCGAATCGATGCGGCTCTTGGCCATGACATTGCGGTCGAGCCAGTGCTGCAATTGCCGCGTCGCCAGGAAGCCGACGAAGAACAGCAAGACGCCGAGGAGGATCGAGAACAGCGAGATCGAGAACGAGCCGATCGTGATGCTCGTGAACAGCCGGTACATCGTGCTGGTGATGTCGATCCAGTTGAACCCCCATTGCAGCGCGATGAGCGGAGCGCCGATCAGCAGCACGAGCAGGTAGATGCACAGCGCAAGGACGACGCCGATCTGGTCCAGGGCGGTCTCCGAGAACGAAAAGCGCGAGGCCAGCCGCACCCCGACGCTCGATCCGGCGAGGGCCCCGTCTTCCGATACGGCGCGTCCGGTCTGGATGCCGATCAGCATCGTGGCAAGGATCGCGCCGGTGATGACGATCTGCGCGGCCATGAAGCGCGCAAGGCCCACATATCCGAGCGCCGCGGCAAGGATGACGAAGCCGGCAAGCAGGAGCATGGGGACGCGAATGGCGATCGGCCAGGCCCTGGATCGGCCGGTCTGCTTGTCCGGAAACGGCTTCACCAGCGCGATGAGCACGATCAGCATGCCGATCAGAATGGCGGCGATCATGCTCTCGGCGACCGTCACCGGCAGTGGCGCCGAAAGGGTCTGGTTCAGGCGATCGAAGAAGAAGTCGACAATGTGAATGGCCGCCATCGCGATGGCGAGCGCCGCCAGCCGCCAAGAAGCGCTGTTGGAGAATGGCGCCAGGCGCAGACCCGGCCGCCGCGGCACCACCACGGCGATCACCAGGCGCTGGATGAAGAAGAAGCCGGCGATGGCGATCAGGAGCGAGCGGAAGATCTCCAGCGATTGCCCGGCGAAAATGCCGAAATAGATGGTGAGGGCGTAGGTCACCCCCAGCGCGGCGGTGACCGTGAGCGCGGGTACGAAGGTCGAGAAGAACGCAATCGATATGCGATTGAAATAGGACGCCTCGTGCCCGATGCGATGAAACAGCATGGGCGCAAAGGCGCGGCGGAACGCGAACCAGGACGCAAAGGAGAACAGCAGCGACAGGCCGATCGCGGCAAAGAGCGAGGATTTGCGGAAATTCCAGATGAACTGGATGCGCGAGGCGAAAAGGCGCTCCAGTTCCGCCATGCCGAGTTGAAAGCTGCTGAGCGTGTCCGGATTGAAGACGCCGGTGGAATCGGTGCGCCGCAGCAGCGTGTTGGCGAAGAGGTCCCTGCGCAGATCCCCGATGCGGTTCATCGCATCGTTGATGCGGATCGACATCGATTCGGCATTGGACAGGAACCCGTTGATCGCGACCTTGCGCGCCAGCAGATCGTTGCGCTCCTGCGTCATCACTTCCGGCTCGGCCGGATCGCCGTCCTTGGGCGCCGAACCCAGTTCCGCCAGCCGGCCGTTGACAGAGATGAGCTCCGGGCGAAACGAAACGCCGAAATCGATCAGGGATTTCGAAAGCTGTTCGAGCTCCAGCCGCAGGCTGACAAGCTGCTCGTCATTGGTGGCGTTCTCGGCGATCTTCCTTTCGATCCCCGCCAACTGATGATCGAGCGCCTCGATCTTCGAGGCGCCCTGAATCTTCGAGGCGCCCTGACCGCTTTGCGCAAAGGCGTTGCCGGCCAGCAGGATGCCCGCCAGGAGGATGAAGAACCGCAAGTATCCGGTCATGCTGCGTGTGTCGCCTCGCGCTTGTGAATCGGCGCGAGGATACAGACTCCGCGTACGTGTTCAAACCATGGCCGTCGCGGCGACGAGCGCCCCCCGTTTTCGGCGCTCAGGCGGTGGCGCCCTTGTACGGGTTCATCTTGACGCCGGTGATCTTCCAGCTCCCGTCATCCTGCCTGGCGAGGGAATAGACCGCCTGCCACTGCTTGCCGTCCGCGCCGGTAATGATCACCTCCTGATGCACTTCGCCGCCGAACAGCGTATTGCGCCCGAACACATGGCTCTCCGGATTGATCAGCACACCGTATCCGGTCTCTACCATGGTCATGAAGCGCTCCACGGTCGGGAACATGCGCTGGATGCTGGGGGCGGCGTAGGAATAGGCTGCCTCGCGATTGCCTGCTCGAAACGCCGTCAGCTGCTGCTCGATCACGCTGCGCGCCGCCTGGGCGTCCTGCGGCGGAACGGCCTCCTGCGCCTGGGCCGACACGGCAAGAAACAGCACGGCCGCCATCGCGCCCCAGATGGCGGCCCAAACGGGCGAGCGAAACCGGTTGATATGAGCAATCATGCCATCCTCCTTGTGCGTTGCAGTCGTCATGCGTTGCGAATGGTCAATTGCTGCAGTTACGTTCCCCGGGCAGATTTGGTTTCGCCGCGAGCGACAATTTGGCCGTCGCGCCTCGATCACGCCTCGCGTTCGATGATCTCCATCGCAATGCGCCCCATCTTCGGGACAGCCGCGCCATAGGCCCGCGCCTTCTCGGGATTGGAGGCGTTGCCATCCAGCGAACGCTTGTAGACCCCCTGCAGGATCGCCGCGAGACGGAAGAACGAAAACGCGATGTAGAACGGGAAATTGTCGATGCCCGGCAGGCCCCGCCGCTCGCAATAGGTCGCGACATATTCCGCCTCGGTGGGGATGCCGAGCTCCTTGCGGTCGACCCCGGCCAGCCCCCTGAAGCTGCCTTCGTGCGGCAATCGCCACTGCATGCACTGATAGGCCAGGTCGGCGAGCGGGTGGCCGAGCGTCGAGAGCTCCCAGTCGAGAATTCCCAGCACCTTTGCGCTGTCGCGCGCGAACATCAGATTGTCGATGCGATAATCGCCATGCACGAGCGAAACCACGCCGTCATCCGGCGGGATGCGGCCGCCGAGCCAGTCGATCAGGGCGTGAATATCGTCATTGCGATCGACTTCGCTGGCGGCATATTGCTTGGTCCAGCGGGCGAACTGGCGTTCGAAATAGTTCCCCGGCACCCCGAAGTCGGAAAGGCCGGCGGCCTGGACATCGACATCGTGCAGGGCTGCGAGCGCGGCGTTCATCGAGTCGTAGATCTCGCCCCTCAGCCTTTTCGCATCCGGTCCCACCAGTTCGTGGAGCGCGGGGTCCCAGAAGATCCGCCCGTCGAGATATTCCATCACGAAGAACATGCGCCCGATCGGCGAATCGGCGTCCTCGCATGCCGCGATCATGCGCGGAACCGGGACCGCCGTGCCAGAGAGGGCCTTCATCACCCGGTATTCGCGATCCACCTGATGCGCCGATTTGAGCAGTTCGCCGGGCGGCTTTGCCCGCAGCACGTATTTTCCGCTTTCCGCGACAATCAGATAGGTCGGGTTGGACTGCCCGGTATCGAATTTGCGGATTTCGAGATTGGAGATAAGCTGCTCGACTTCGCGGTCGAAAACCAGCTTGACGCCGTCTTTTTGCAGGACTTGAGCGACCCGCGCGCGATGGAGCCGTCGCACTGGAAGGCTATTCGCGCCAAGGCCGATGAGCTCGGGC
>JAUIBM010000257.1 GCA_030428345.1 Alphaproteobacteria bacterium
GCGCGGATCTCGCGCACGGGCGAGCCGCGCAGCTCGCACGAACTCTACACGGAACTTTCCCAGGCCATCGGCGTCTCGGTCGCCGATGTCGCCCGAATGGATTCAAGGCTGTCGGGGCCCGACACCTCGCTCAACATGACGCTTTCCGACGACGAAACCGGCTCGGAACGCATGGACTTCCTGATGGATGATGGCCCGCTGCCCGACGAGACGGTCGAGGCGGTGATCGACACAGAGCGGCGATCGGCATGGCTGGCAAAGGCGCTGAACGTGCTCAATGAGCGCGAGAAACGCATCATCGCCAGCCGCCGCTTGGCCGATCAGGGCGCGACGCTGGAGCAACTCGGCGGCGAACTGGGCATTTCAAAGGAGCGGGTGCGCCAGATCGAGAACCGGGCGCTGGAGAAGCTGCGCAAGGCGCTCACCTCCATCGACCCCGGATTCGCCAGCGTGGCCTGAACGGCCCCGCCAACGTTTCAGGCGACTCAGCTATCGGTCACGATCTTCAATTTGCTCCCGGCCACCGGAAGGTCAGCCGGCCCCATTCCATTGATCAGCCTCAACAATTTGAGAGAATTGCTGCCGCTGCGCATTTTTGCGGCGACGCTGCCAAGCGTATCGGATGAGCCAACCTCGATCACCTTCACCCTGAGCGGGGCCAGCGCCTTGCGCTCCGTTGCGTCGAGCTTGCGAAACGTGTTGGTGATCTTGTCGGAAATGCTTCCCGCAAGCGAACTGCCGGCCGGCATGGCGGTGATGAAGCGATAGACCTGCGTGCCGATCTGGATGACCTTGATGCGAAACCGCCAGCCATCGGCCTCGGCGTCGGCGGCGGCAGTCGCCAGCCCCGAGGGCGTCTTGCTTTCCACAATGGAATCCCGCTTCAGGCCGTTGACCCATCCGCTCTTCAGGTAATCCGGAAGCGATTGCCACCTGTCGATCACCGCGGCGTCGAAACGCGTCGCCGCTTCTCCGGGCCCGGTAACGATAACAGCCTTGGGCTGGTTCTCGACGCGCGCTCCCTCGGGCGCGCTGAAGGTGATGCCGAGCGCGGCATGCGAGAAGGTGCGCCCACGCACGAACCCCTCCTCGGCGGTATCGCCGAACAGCAATCCGTCTATTCCGGCGAGGTAGCGGTCGCGGTCGCGCTCGCCGACGCCCGGCGCGCCGAAGAAGCGCGCATGCCGCTTGGCCAGTTCGACGCGCTGCGGCGTGGTCGGGTGCGAGGAAAGGAAGGAGATGTCGTCCAGCGACTCGCTCGTGCCTGCAACGAAGGTCTGATAGGCCTGCATCGTCTCCAGGAAGCGCGCCGCCGCATAGGGGTCGAAACCGGCGCGCCCGATCATGCGGATGCCGATAGCGTCCGCCTGCAGTTCCTGCTCTCGCGAGAAATCAGCAAGCTTGATCTGGTTGGCGGCCAGCGCGACGCGCGCGGCGACCGAGTCGCCCAGCACCTCATGCACCACCTCCTCGCCGACCTGCGAATTGGTGACCCGCCGCTGGCGCAGGATCGCGTGATTGGAAAGCACATGCGCCATTTCATGCGCGATGACCGCGGCGATCTCGCTGGAATCGTTCGCCAGCGCCAGCAAGCCGCGCGTCAGATACAGATAGCCGCCCGGCAGAGCGAACGCGTTTACCTTCGGCGTGTCGAGGATCGTGACCTTGTAGATGCGCGAGGGATCGTCGGATACGGCGACGAGCCGGCCCACGATCAGCGCCAGGGCCTCTTCGGCAGACGCATTGTGATATTCGCCGCCATATTTGGCCAATACGAAGGGATGCTCGCGCTGGCCAATCTCTTCCTGCGGATCGTCGGGCCGCACAAAGCTGGTCGCATGCGAGGCGTCGTTCTTGACCGACTCAAGCCCCTGGATCACGCAACCCTGAAGGGAAAGCAGGCAGGCAAGGGCGATGAGAACACGACCCTTCGCAGCGCTGCCCGCGCCCGACGACAGCGGGCGGCTGCTTGTCGTGGCCATCGAAAGCCTAGCTGTGTCTGCCCGCCGTATCACTTCCGAACCCCACCAGCGTCAAGCGCGCCGACTCGTTCGACAACGCTCTGTCTGGATATAAGATTATTCCGCCGAAAATAAGAAGCGAAACCTGACGGAATCTCTGCGGGCATGCGTCTCAGCCGTTGTCGTAGGGCCTGCCGATGGAGAAATAGCGCAGCGCCGATTGGGCAACTTCCTCAAGCGGATAGATGTTGCGCAGATCGATCAGGACCTTGTCGTTGAGAGCGGTTGCGACGCGGTCGAGGTCAAGCGCCCGGAACTGGTCCCACTCGGTCAGGATGACGGCGATGTCGGCCCCGTCGATGCAGTCGAACGCTCCCTTTCGGAAGTCCACGCCGGAAAGCAGCTTGGCCGCCTCTTCCATGCCTTCTGGATCGAAGGCTCGAATCGTCGCCCCCAACTTCTGCAGTCCGGGCACGATCACGAGGCTGGGCGCGTCGCGCATGTCGTCGGTGTTCGGCTTGAAGGTGAGCCCCAGAACGGCGATCGTCTTGCCCGCAACGCTGCCCCCGGCGCCCGCGACAATGCGTTCGACCATGGCTTGCTTGCGCCGGGCGTTCGATTCCACCACCGTATTGACGATCGTTACAGGCGTGCCGGCGTCATTGGCGGTCTTGGTCAGCGCCAACGTATCCTTGGGAAAGCACGACCCGCCATAACCCGGGCCGGCATGCAGGAATTTCGAGCCGATGCGGTTGTCGAGCCCGATGCCGCGAGCCACCTGCTGCACATTTGCGCCCACCGCATCGCAGAGGTCGGAAATCTCGTTGATGAAGCCGATCTTGACCGCCAGAAAGGCGTTGGCGGCATATTTGATCAGCTCGGCCGTGCGCCGGTCCGTCACCACCATCGGCGTCTCGTTGAGATAGAGCGGGCGGTACAATTCCCGCAGCGACGCGATCGCGGCGTCCGACTGCGCTCCCACAACAATCCGGTCGGGATGCTTGAAGTCGCTGATCGCGGCGCCCTCGCGCAGGAATTCCGGATTGGAGGCGACGTCGAAATTCGCGTCCGGGCGATGCTTGCGGATGATCGCCTCCACTTCATCGCCGGTCCCCACGGGCACGGTCGATTTGGTGACGATCACCGTGTAGTCGTCGATCAGGCCGGCGAGTTCCTCCGCGGCGGCGTAGACATAGGAAAGGTCGGCATGGCCGTCGCCGCGCCGCGCCGGGGTGCCCACCGCGATGAACACCACGTCGGCCTGGCTGACCGATTGGCGCGGATCGGTATCAAAGAAAAGGCGTCCCGCCCTGGCGTTCGCCTCCACCAGCACGTCGAGGCCCGGCTCGAAGATCGGGATGCGTCCCTGCTGCAGCGCCTCGATCTTGGAGGCGTCCTTGTCGATGCAGGTGACCTGATGGCCGAAATCTGCGAAGCAGGCGCCCGATACCAGGCCCACATATCCTGTGCCGATCATAACTACGCGCATGACATTCCTCAATCTCGCGGCGGGGCGCTCCGCCCCTGCCCTGTCAGAAGTTCCGCGGGCTCAGTACAAGAGGGCGGCGCGCCGCGCAATCGCGAGCGCCCCGGAGCGCGTGTCAAAAATGTCACTTGGCGCGGCCACGGCCATCGTTTATTCGTTCTGCCATTGGTCCCGTAGCTCAGCAGGATAGAGCATCAGATTCCTAATCTGAGGGTCACAGGTTCGAATCCTGTCGGGATCACCAATCTTTTCAATTACTTGCGACAAGCCCACGTCGCGCGCCGAATTTCTGGCCAGCGTCTTGCCAACTTGCCCGGCGATTGCACCATTCGGCAGCAGTGAGCGCAATTGCCTGCGCACTCAACAGTATTCCTGTACCATACCTTCCTTTCCATGAGGCTCAATGGTTCCTCATCGCTGCAACGTTCCATTCAAGATGAATATCTGGACGCGCAGCGAGCATTCGGCTCACTGTGCGAATGGTCGTCTCGAGCAAAGGGGTCGACTCTTGATTTCCAAGGCGACAATCCTTGATCCTCCACGGCGCCAATGCATTCTTCGATCTCGACACGATTTATCCGTTCGAGCGCCCTATTCATGACACAGGGCCCACACTACCCTCACGTCTCACCTGGCCGGAGCGCCCGCATTGAAGATCACCCTTCTGAACCCACCCCATCGCGCCATCGGGAGCCGGATTCCGGGCGAGCTGCTTCCACCGCTGGGGCTCCTGATGATCGGAGGACCGCTGATCGACACCGGTCACCAGGTGCGACTGGTCAACGCCGACATCACGCCCATGACGCTCGCCGATATCCTGGCCGAACTGCGGCGCGACACGCCCGACGCCCTGCTCCTCGGTCACTCCGGCTCAACCTCGGCGCACCCCGTCGCCCTTGAGATCACCGCAGCCGTCAGGGCGGAATGGCCAACCATGACCATCGTCTATGGCGGGGTTTTTCCCACCTATCATTGGGCCGATATCCTGCGTGACGCGCCGCAGATCGATGTGATCGTCCGGGGCGAGGGCGAGGCGACCACGCCTGCCCTGATGGAAGCGCTCGCTTGCGGCCGCTCGCTGGAGACCGTGCCGGGACTCGCCTTTCGCCGCGCGGGCGAGCCATTTGCAACCCCGCCAGCGCCCATGCTCCGCGACCTCGATGCCAACCGGATCGGGTGGGATCTGATCGATTTCGCCAATCATTCCTATTGGGGCGGCAAGCGGGCCGTGGTCATGCAGTTCTCGCGGGGGTGTCCACACCTTTGCACCTACTGCGGCCAGCGAGGCTTCTGGACCCAATGGCGCCATCGGGACCCGGTCGCATTCGCCAGGGAGATTGCCTGGCTTCACCGCGAGAAGGGCGTCGAGCTCATCAACCTTGCCGACGAGAATCCAACCTCCTCACGCAAGGCATGGAAGGCGTTCCTGGAGGCGCTCGTCGCCGAGGATGTGCCGGTGCTGATCATTGGCTCCACCCGGGCCGACGACATCGTGCGCGACGCGGACCTGCTGCCCCTCTACAAGCGGGCCGGATGCCTGCGCTTCCTCCTCGGGCTGGAGGGAACCGACGAGGCCACGCTCCGGACAGTGCGCAAGGGCGGGACACGCGCAAAGGACCAGGAAGCGATCCGGCTCCTGCGCGCCCATGGGATGATCGGGCTCTGCACTTTTGCGGTGGGGTTCGAGGAGGAGACCGACGCCGACTACTGGCGGCTCTTGCGGCACCTGCTCAACTATGATCCGGACCAGGTCATGTCGGTATTCGCCACCCCCCACCGCTGGACGCCCTTCCACGGCCAGAGCGCCCATGATTTTTCCGGTGAACATGGCAACCTCGTGCCAATCTACGAAACCGCTGTGCGTCACCACGCC
>JAUIBM010000258.1 GCA_030428345.1 Alphaproteobacteria bacterium
CCTCTGCTTCCGATTGCGACGGACACAGCGAGGCGGCGGTCTCGATATCGAGTTCGGAAAACTCCGACCAGCCGGAATATCCCTTCCGATCGATGGAGAAGCATCGCTTCTTCTCCGTTGTTTCGACATGGATCCCCCTGCGGCTCGAGTCCTCGGTCTTCAGTGAGATATAGTTGAGCTTGCGCGGGTTGAGCGGCGTGCCGTGGCCCCAAACTCGGTAGGTGCACACATAGTCGATATCGTTTGCGCGGAGCGCCTCGACGCAAGCCGAGAACAGCTGTCGCAAAGCGAATCCGAGTTCGGATTTGCCTCGCCGGGTAAGCAGGATGGAGGGAATCATCACAAGCACCGGCTTCTCGCCGCCGGGCTGGCGGGAAATGCGGCGCTCCGCGTCGCTGCCGGATTTCAGATCCTGGCTCAGTTTAGCCAGATCGCCCGATATGTTGGCGATGTCGGCCCTGAGCAATCCGATTTCGTCTGAGATCCGATCGGCCTTCTTGAGTCCGAGTTCTCTGGCGCGGTTGCAAATCCTCGCCGCCTCATCGACGTCGAGCACGAGAAGAAAATGGTCGACGGCCGGCTCCCACAAGCGGTCGAACAGAAATCGCCGCCTCAGGCCGAGTTCGATCACCTGCCGGGACCGGCGCACATTCCGCCTGAAGGCATTCTCATCGACATCCTGAACGCTTCGCGCCCTGGACAGGAAGAAGTTGCTCAGCGCAACGATCGCCTCACGACACACTCTGGCAAGCAGCATTCACTGGCGTCCATCAATCCGATTGACCCCGATCAGCGCGCCGTCCGCAAGCGCGCCGACAGACCGGCTTCGACGGAGACCGAAGAGCAATCGCGATTGCGCGGGGCATGCACAATGGCGGGATTCAAACTTCAACACCGCGTTCCGGTTGTTTCGCAACTGACTCATTGGGGGCGATGCTGTCCACGATGGACTGGATCAGACTTGCACTTGCAGGGGAAGTGACCGCTTCTTCATGGGTCTCCCCCGAAATGTAAATGCGCCGGTTCGGCAGCAGCCGGTTGGTAGGAAAATTAGGATCAACAAGAAACTCCGCCCGGCTCGAACTGCAGATGATATCGACAGGGAAACTCAAAGGACGCGGAACGTAACTCCTGAACGCCAACTCCAACAATACCGATGTGCGAGCGGCGGCGTCGGACGCATAGATCGCCTCGGCGTCGTGTCGTCTCGCGCTGGCTTCCGTCCCCTCCGCGCCTCCCTTGTCCTCCAGATCCGACCCTATCTTCGACTTGCGCTTGAGGTGCTTTCGCTTCATGCGCGAAACGAAATAGTTCTCCACCGCCGGGATTGCAAAGGACTCCCGCTCAAGCCCGTTCACGAAGCTGCCGGTTCTGGCGAGGAACTTCGCACGCACCGAGAATTCCCGCCTAATGCGGGTAAAGGATGTCGCCAGCGGCGAAATAACGGGAATGTTGCGACGCGAAATGAACCCGTTGGCGCAATCATAGTCGTCCTTCAGGGCCTGAGGCAGCCCCGGATCGACCAGAATGACCTTGTTGGGCCGCAGACCCTCCAGTTTCATCTGGTGGATCATTTCCGAGGCGATCCAGCCGCCGGCGCAGAATGAAAGCAGATTCCACGGGCCTCGCGGTTGAATCTCAAGCACCGAGCGAAGATAGGCTGACGCGATTTCCTCAACGCGATCAAGCGGCTCCTCGACGCCGTCAAAGCCCTTGGCCTGAAACAGATAGACCGGCTGCTCGGGATCCAGGGTCGCCAGGAAGCCGGGACGCAGGAACGTGATCCCGGCGCCGCCGTGAATCATGAAGAGCGGCGGCTTCGACCCGGATTGGTTGATCGAAACGATGTTGCTGGGCAGCACCGAGCCGGTCGCGTTGTTCAGCGATTTCGCGATAATGGCAACGGTGTTTAGATCGACGAGTTGGCTTGGCTTGAAGTCAAGCTGGAAAAGATTGGAAATTTCGCCAGCCAACGTGGTCGCGGCCATCGAATCTCCGCCGAGATCGAAGAAATCATCGTTGCGACCGACCGGTTCGACTTCGAGGATGTCAGCCCAAATCGCGGCAAGCCGGTACTCAGGCTCCGAAGTGGGCGCCTGGTAGTCATATGGCAAATTCAACGACGAACGATTCAAAACAGATCACGCGCATTGAAGGCACGAGTAGCCAGCCGCGCCGAACCTGCACAGCGGGCCAACTCGCCCATGTTAATTATCGCACTCTTGCAAGTCGAACACTGCAACTTCCGCAGCGCGAGTGTAGCAAAGCCTTGTCGATCAAGCCACATCCCGGATGCCCATCAATGGCAAAATCGCTCACCGGTCTGTGGAAATACTTGCGCTCTCAGGCGGGCACGCCGGCGCGTGCGGCCATTCGCAGGAAGCGCTGTGCAAACAGATCTTCCGCCAGTTCCCTGCGCGTCCAGTCCAGCGCGGAGCGTCCCAAGGATATGACCTGCCCGGGATGGGCGAGAATGAACTCCAGTCGATCGCGCAAGCTTGCGCAATCGCCGGCGGGGACAATATAGCCACACTCGAACCCGGCCAGGGCGGCGGCGTCGAGATAGCCGGCAGAACCGCACTCATCCGAAATGATGGTCGCCGCGCCCATGCCCATGGCCTCCAGGGGCGCCGTCCCGAATGGTTCATCGTGCGACGGCAATATGCAAAGGTCGTGGTCGAGATACGACTGCCGCATGGCCTCGAACGGTACGCCTTCAAAGACCTTGATACGCTCGCCGATCGGCCCATGGGACGGGTAGTCGAGCAGTCGTGAGAGGTAATCCATGTCGAACCCCTTGGCGCGACCGGTGACGCCGACAAATGTGGCGGTGAAGTCGAACCGGTCTGCAAGTTGCTCAAGCGCCTCCAGGACGACAAAATGGTTCTTGCGCGGCTGCCCCAGTTTTCCGACGCAAAGAATCCTCAGTGTTCCTTCCGGGGCATAACGCCTGTTCTGGTCTTCAGTCAAAATCGCGACGGGAAAGGGGAGATAGGTCGCTGTGGGGTCGGGTTTCATTCCTTTTCCCGACAGGCCAGGAACGGGCGTGAATCGTCTGGTCCTGAAGGGAGCGATCAAATTCCGGAGTCTTGGGCCAAGTCCATCGGGGAAGAGAAGAGGATGCTGATCGTACCGGACAACCTTTCGCCCCTGCGCCATTGCAGCGAGCAAGATCCGGCGGGAAATTCCGGGCGTGCGTCTCACAACGACCAGATCCGGGTTCTCGCGGTTCAGCGTCTCCCAGGCGCGATTCCAGGAAATCGAGTCGTCCTCGACAATCTCTTTCACGCCGTCCAACTTGCCAAGACCGTTGCGCCGCACCACGAGCGTCACCTCGATCCCCGCCGACAGCAGGGCACGCAACGCGAAGTACAAATTCGTATGGAATGAGGGAAGAACGAATACGATCTTCATTGCAAGTCCGGAGCTTGTGGCGGTTACTTTCCGCCATTTGGAAAATGATCAAACCAATAAGATTGGCCGAAACCGTGCGGCCTGCGCATCGCGAAGCGTTCAACACCATCGGAGCGACGAATATCCCAGATCGTCAAGCGTTGGAACACGACGAATCCGCCTCGTCAGACAGGCAGGGTGCCCGCGTCTCCCGACATATCAGCAATGCACAGACGGGATGATCGCACTCGGTCTTGTTGCATACGATGTTGATCCGGTTGGTTGCTTCCGGTTTCCGCCATGGCGCCCTCGACGCGTATTGGGCCTTTGCCGCCCGACGGCACAAGCGAAAAGTTGTTGCCAAATATTCATCACGACGATTCACCTCGCGTAAGTATTTTGGTGCTAATTGTGATTCTTGGTAGTTGAAATCAACGTGTGTGTGCCGGATAAGTTGTGACCATTTCGCGCCGGCTCGAAGGCCGGGTCTGTTCCCGATCTGGGGCGATGTCTTCTGCCGCCGGCAGAATGTCTCTGTTCCATCGATGGGTGGGAGTGTCGTCGATGTCGATCCCGCAATCTGCAGCGGTTCGCTCCGTCTCTGGCGGGAAGGCAGCGTCGTACTGCGCCAGAGTGACGTCCCAATTGCTCGAGCGCACGCTTCACCGCCGGTTGCCCGACATTGGACAACGCTGGCTCGCGGCAGGGCCTCAGCACCTCTTGCGGCGCGCAAGGATTGAAGAGACGCAGGATCCGCTGGTGATCACATGAAGGGACTTCGAGAGCAAATTGCCTCTTTCACTCGGCTAAGCGGACTGGATCGCCAACGAAGCGATAGCGCCGATTATGTCCGTAGTGAGCAACTTCAGGCTATTCTGCGGTTCACACCCGTAATGATGGCGGCGAACGGCATCAATGCGATCATTTCGGTGATCGTGGTGCTGCCGACGGCCAACCGATTGCTGGTGACGATGTGGCTATCGATGGTCGGGGTGGTCGCCTGCCTGGCGACCTGGTCCTGGATAAGGGGTCGTTCACTGCCCAGGCCGGGTTCGGCATCGCCCAGAGCGATGCGGCGGGCGACGTTACACGCCTCGATTCTCGGTGCGTTGTGGGGAATGCTGCCGGCCCTGTGGTTCGCGGATCTTTCGAGCGGGGCGCAACTGCTTGTTGGAACCCTGGTCACCGGCATGATCTGTTGCGGCGGCTTTGCACTCGCAACCGTGCCCAGCGCCGGCCTGGCCTATGTGTTTCTTCTCACCGTCGGCAGCCTCGTCGGGGTGATCAGGGCGGACACCGGCTATTGCGCCGCGATCGTCATTCTGCTTTTCGCCTACGCCACGGCCATTTGCTACGCCCTCGTAGGCACCGCCAGGCTCTATGTCGACAAGGTGGCCTCGGAAGCCGAACTGGCCGAAAGAGGCGAGGTGATCGAGCTTCTGCTCAACGAATTCCAGGAAACCGAGTCCGACTGGCTGTTTGAACTCGATACGGAACTGCGCTTCCGGAACGTGTCGCCGAGGCTCGCCGAACTTACGTGTATGAATGGTTCCGACCTGCGGGGCAGGGCTTTCGCAGATTTGGTGACGGCGGGTTCGCGGAATGTGTTTTTCGAGGAGTTTGAGAAAGGCGTCGGCTTTCGCGACCTGCTGATCGAAGTGGCGTTACCAGACGGATCAAACCGCTGGTGGTCGGTTTCGGCCACTCCGATCGTACCGAACAGATTTTCTGCGGCCGGCTGGCGTTGCGTGGGTTCAGACGTGACCGACGCAAAGGTTGCGGAAGACCGGGTGCTGTGGCTCGCCACGACCGACGCACTGACGGATTTGCCCAACAGGACGAGCTTTCGATCGCAGGTTTCCGCCGCGCTTTCGTGCGAGGCGAGCAATGTGGCGGTCGCAGTCCTTGACCTCGACGAG
>JAUIBM010000259.1 GCA_030428345.1 Alphaproteobacteria bacterium
AAGCGGATGTGCCGCTCGTCGGGCCGGGGATGAACGGTAAGCCCCGCCGCCCCTGCTTCCAGCGCAATCGCCCCGATCCCCGTCACGCTCGGCCAGGGCAGATCGCGCCGGTTGCGCAACAGGGCTACAGCATTGAGATTGACGGAAAGCTTGGCGGGCACGGCGATGCGACTCCTGTTTGAACCGACTGATTGAATCATATTTCCGCGCCGATCAAGCGTTTCGAACGACGCAGGTCAGAACAATGGTCAGGCCGAATAGCGGCGCAACAAAAAAGGCGGGGCTTTCGCCCCGCCTTTCGGCATTTCTGCCATCAGCAGCTGCTTACGCGGCGCTGAGCTTGTCTGCAGAAGACTTGCCGGTGCGCGCATCGCGCGTCAGCTCGTAGTTCACCTTCTGACCTTCGTTGAGCGAGCCCATTCCGGCGCGCTCTACGGCGGTGATGTGAACGAAAACGTCAGAGCCGCCTGCATCCGGCTGGATGAAGCCAAAACCCTTGGTGGAGTTAAACCACTTGACGGTACCAGTAGCCATTTCGCGTATTCCTTGTATCGCGTGTTGACGTGCAGCCAAACCGGGCTGCGTGCAGATCGAAATTCAGAGGTTAGGAGACGTCAGCAAACGCTAGGAGCGAAGGGCCACGAGTCGCAGGGCCTAAAAGTCGATGTGCTGCATGTAGCTGATAATTACGGCGAAGGAAAGGCGAACTTTGTGCACGCCTCTCAGGCCTGCCCTTCCCACTTGTCGAGAAAGCCTTCGATATCAAGGCTCTGAATGTCGGGAATGGCCGCGAACAGCCTGTCCTGCGGCCAGTCCCACCACGCCAGTGCAAGCAGGCGGGAAGCAATCTCGGTTGATCAGCCGCGCCGGAGAGCCGGCGACGATTTCATATGCCCCAACGTCATGCGTCACGACGGCATTGGCGCCGATCGCAGAGCCCGTTGCGATGGTGATACCGGGCATGATGACCGCGCCATGGCCGATCCACACATCGTGCCCGATCGTCACGCGCTGGGCCCTGCGCCGCTCGCGGAACGCCTGGTCCACGCCCATGAAGCGGAAATACTCGTTCGGGCGATAGCTGACCTTGTGGGTCGTCGCCCGATCCAGCGGATGCTCCAGCGCGTTGATGCGCGAATTGGCGGCGATGGAGCAGAATTTTCCGATCTCGGCGTAGATCGCCTCGCAATGCCGCTCGAAATAGGAAAAATCGCCGACGCTCACCTCCCGCAGCACCGTGCGCTCCCCGACGGAGGCATAGCGTCCGAGACGGCAGCCCTTGGTCTGCGCGGTCGAGTGGATGCGCGGCGCCGGGTCGGTGAAGCGCAGATCGGCGTTCATGTCGTCTCCGGCGTCAGGCGGTGGCATAGCGCGCGATGTCCCACGAAAGATCCGCCTCCGCGTCGCGCACCCGCACCGCCTCGATGCGACGCCAGCCGATGCCGCGCATGCCGCGCCACAGCCGGTTGGCAGAGTGCGTCCAGTTCGGCTTGCCCGCCTTGCCCGCGACGCAGGAGACGATCGCCTCGCTGGCGCCGCCGAGGCGCTCGCCAAGCATCTTCAGGTGCTGGACCCCGAGCGGATGATAATAGAGCACCTCGCTGGCCACCAGGATGCGACGGGCGACCGGCGCAGGCCGGCCGTCCCACTCATGCAGTCCTGCGCGAACCCGCCGCACGGCGATTTCCCCATCCGGAACGCCGCGCAGCGCCTCGCGGGAAATGTCGATGGCGACATAGCGTTCGACCCGCCCGGGATCGAGAAAATCCAGCAGCAAACCCTCGCCGCTGCCGATATCGGCGATTTCGACCGGCCGGCGCATGCGCGTCGATCGATCGATCATCGCCGCGATCGCGCCGAGACGCGCGCGCTCCGACGGCTTGCGCAGGAAGGCGTATTTGCCGGCCCTGAATTCCGCGTCCCAACTTGCCGCGCTCTTCATCCGGCTCCGCCTCCGCAATGGGGCGACCGCCGCCCGCTCGAGCGATATTGATGGCCTGAGCCGGCATTGCAAGGGCGGGCCTTCAGGCAAACGCGGCGATTGTCTTGCGAAGCCTGCCGGTGTAGCGCTCAACGCATGAGCGAAAGCATGAATCAGATCCGGTTGTTTGTCGTCACCGCCCGCGAGCCTGCGGCGCGGATATCGCGCGCCCTGGAGGCGGCATTCGAGGAAGACGGACTTCCGGTCGCCTCGTTCGAAATCGACGAGGACCGCGACATCTGGAGCGTCTCGGTCTATGCCCTGCCCGACATGGCGGACGCGGCCGAGGGCCGCATGGCGCAAGTGCTGGCAGGCATCGACCCTTCGCTCGCCATCGGGCACGAGACGCTGGGGGATGTCGATTGGGTCTCGGTAACGCTCGAGGCGCTCAATCCGGTGCGCGCCGGCCGCTTCGTCGTGCATGGCAGCCACGACCGCGATGCCGCCCGCGCGCACGAGATCGGGATCCTGATCGATGCCGGGCTGGCCTTCGGCACCGGCCACCACGGCACCACGGCCGGATGCCTGGAAATGCTGGGCGAGGCGATGAAGCGCCGCCGCTTCCACAATGCGCTGGATCTGGGCGCGGGCAGCGGCGTGCTGGCGATAGCGGCGGCTCGCGCCCAACCGCTCACCGTGCTGGCGAGCGATATCGACCCGGTCGCCGTCCGCGTGGCGCGGGAAAACGCCAGGGCAAACCGGGTCGGCGCCCGCGTCGAATGCATCTGCGCGCCGGGCTTCAACCACCGCCGTTTTGTCGAGACCGGCCCGTATGACTTGGTTCTGGCCAATATCCTCGCCCGGCCGCTGGAGCAGATGGCGCGCGATCTCGCCCGCCATTGCGCGAGCGGGGCTACCGTCATTCTCTCCGGCCTTCTGCCGCACCAGCAGGCGCGCATCGTCGCCGCCTACCGCCAGCAGGGCCTGCGCCTCGTGCGCGCCCACCGCCTGAACGGCTGGCTGACGCTGGTCATGGAATTCTAGCCGCCCGTCACTGCACAACGGGTTCAGGCGACTTCGCCGCGCACCAATTCCTGCGGATAGGCAGCGTCCAGGATCGCCAGCGTCTCGCGCCAATCCGAGACGGCGTGTACGCGGTGCTGCGGCCCGTCCGAGGCGAGCGCCCGGGCGAATGGCCGGTCATTGCCGCCCTCGCACAGATTGTCGCCGAAGAAATGCATGCGAATCTCCGCCACCACGCGGCCCTTGTTCCACCCCCTCGCCGCAACGTCCACGGAGATTTGGCCGCCGCAATGCGCCTCGTAATCCGGGAACCGGGCTTCGATGGCGCGCGCGATCGCCAGCCGCTCCCCGCTCTGCCGGTCATGCTGAAGATAAGCGCGCCGCTGCGCCAGGTCGGCGTTGCGCCCCACAACCGAGAGGTTGAGCGTGCCGGTGCGCTCCTCGACATGGCATCCGGTGCGGATCGGGTAGCTCGAGGCCGCGAGCAGTTCATGCGCGAAATCGATGACCGCGTCCGGGAAGCTGTGGCTCATCGAATAGACGAGCTTGTCGCCAGCCCACAATTCATTGCCGGAGCAAACGAACTGCCCGCGCATGCAGTCCAGCACCTCGCGCGGAACCTGCTGGCGCAGCTTGGCGATATCGCTTCCGGTGACGAGGAAGACCGGCCGCATCCCGGACAGCCGGCGCAGGCAATGCGCCATCGCGTCGGCCATTCTCCCGCGCGGAGGCGTGAGCGTCCCGTCCACATCTAAGACCAGAACTTCCCGCATTTTCCGTTCTTCCCCGCACTCGTGTCAGCCCGCAGGAACCGGATTCGCCACACCCGATCTTGCTGCGTTGCAGCATATCCGCAAAGCGCCGCCAAGCGGTTGAATTTATGTTGCCGAGTATTTCAATGGCCTTTCGGATAGCCTGCATTGCAACGTTAAATCCCTGTAATATTTGGATTAAATCTTGGTAACGTGGTCACAATGCGCCATTGCCGCCACATTCCTCGCCCAATTCCAGACCCGTACAAAGCGGACGGGAGCGCCTCTCCGCTAGATGAAATCGGGGGCCGGGTCCCCGGTCCCGACCTTTCGGGCACTACTCACAGAAGGAGCTATCCAGTGAAGGATACCAGGATCACACGCCGCATCCGCCTGCTTTCAATCGCCGGCGTTGCGGCCATCGCGCTGCCGCTGGCGATCGGCGGCTATTCGCAAAGCCAGTATGCAACCGCCGCTCAGGTGGAAGCGGCCGCGCCGAAGACCCTTCCCTCGGGCGTCGTTTCCTATGCGCCGATCGTCAAGTCGGTGAAGCCGGCGGTCGTAACCATTCGCGTTAGCGGCCGGGATGAGCCCGCCCGTTTCTCCAGCCGCGACGGACAGCCCGATTTCGGCGACACCCCGTTCGGCGATTTCTTCCGCCGCTTCTTCGACGAGCCGAATGGCCAGTTCGGCAATCGCGGACCGCGTTCCGGCCCGCAGCATGGAAAGCGCTTCGGCCGTCCGCATCCCCAGGGCCTGGGTTCGGGCTTCATCATCTCTTCTGATGGCCTGATCGCCACCAACAACCATGTGATCGACGGAGCCAGCGACATCACTGTCGTACTGGACGACGGCACCGAACTGCCCGCCAAGCTGATCGGCACCGATCCCAAGACCGACGTCGCCGTGGTCAAGGTCAAGGCCGACAAGGAACTGCCGTTCATCGCATGGGGCGATTCCGACGCCATCCTGACCGGCGATCCGGTTCTGGCGATCGGCAATCCCTTCGGCATCGGCACGACCGTCACCGCAGGCATCGTCTCGGCCCGCGGCCGCGATCTGCACAACGGACCCTATGACGACTTCATCCAGGTCGATGCGCCGATCAATCGCGGCAATTCGGGCGGACCGCTGATCTCCATGGACGGCAAGGTTGTCGGCATCAACTCCGCGATCTACTCGCCCAATGGCGGCAATGTCGGCGTCGGATTCGCGATCCCCTCCGACCAGGCGCGCGATATCGTATCGCGGCTGATCAAGGACGGCTCCATCGAGCGCGGCTATATCGGTGTTCGCATCCAGCCGGTGACCAAGGACGTTGCCGATGCTGTCGGGCTTTCCAAGGCCGATGGCGCGCTGGTCGCCGATGTCGACGACGCCACCCCCGCAGGCCGCGCCGGCGTGAAGACGGGCGACATCGTCACCGCCTTTGGCGACAAGTCGATCGACAGCCCGAAGGCCCTGGCCCGCGCGGTGGGCAATGTCGCCCCCGGCGTCAAGTCGACGCTCACCGTATGGCGCAAGGGCAAGGAGGTCGTGCTCGACATCACCGTCGGCAAGATGGACTCCACCCAGACCGCCTCGGCCGACGACAGCCAGATGCCGCAA
>JAUIBM010000260.1 GCA_030428345.1 Alphaproteobacteria bacterium
GATGGTGCCGGTCGATTCGCTCTCGCCCGGCGAGATCGGCTTCATCACAGCCTCGATCAAGGAAGTGGCCGACACCCGCGTCGGCGACACGATCACCGAGGACAAGCGACAGACCGCCAAGGCGCTGCCGGGCTTCAAGCCGGCCCAGCCGGTAGTGTTCTGCGGCCTGTTCCCGGTCGACGCCGCCGATTTCGAGGATCTTCGCGCCGCCATGGGCAAGTTGCGGCTCAACGACGCCAGCTTCTCCTTCGAGATGGAAACCTCCGCCGCGCTCGGCTTCGGCTTCCGCTGCGGCTTTCTCGGGCTGCTGCATCTGGAGATCATCCAGGAACGGCTGGAGCGCGAGTTCAATCTCGACCTGATCGCGACCGCGCCTTCCGTCGTCTACGAGATTCACCTGCGCGACGGCACGACGATCGATCTGCACAATCCGGCCGACATGCCCGATCCCAGCCTGATCGAGGAAATTCACGAGCCCTGGATCCGCGCCACCATCCTGACCCCGGACGAATATCTGGGCTCGATCCTCAAGCTGTGCCAGGACCGGCGCGGCATCCAGGTCGATCTTTCCTATGTCGGCAAGCGCGCCATGCTGGCCTATGACCTGCCGCTCAACGAGGTGGTGTTCGACTTCTACGACCGGCTGAAGTCGATTTCGCGCGGCTACGCCTCCTTCGACTACCAGATCACCGGCCTGCGCGAGGGCGATCTGGTCAAGATGTCGATCCTGGTCAATGACGAGCCGGTCGACGCGCTTTCCATGCTGGTGCATCGCAGCCAGGCCGAGCGGCGCGGGCGCGCCATGTGCGAGAAGCTCAAGGAGCTGATCCCGCGCCATCTCTTCAAGATCCCGATCCAGGCGGCGATCGGCGGCAAGGTCATCGCGCGCGAGACGATTTCCGCCATGCGCAAGGACGTGACCGCCAAATGCTATGGCGGCGACGCCAGCCGCAAGCGCAAGCTGCTGGACAAGCAGAAGGCCGGAAAGAAGAAGATGCGCCAGTTCGGCAAGGTCGAGATTCCGCAGGAAGCCTTCATCCAGGCGCTGAAGATGGGCGACGAATAGTCCGTTGACACGCATCCCCGCCCGTCCGGGCCCGTCTGGGTTCGCCGGGCGGCGCCAGGGCGGATGCGTGCCAGCGTCCGCTATTCTTGACCCCACCGGACGCGCGTCAGCGTCCGGTAATCTTCGATTGACTATCCCTGTTCCTGCCGGGCCTGAGGGGCGCGCGGAACAACCGGTCCGCAACCGCCCCCCCATCGCACGAACAGGCGCAAGCCGGCGCGCAGGAGCGGAGCAGACAGCGTGTTCGGATTGTCTTTCGGGAAGAAGCGCCTTTTTCGCGGCAACGACGCCTTGTTCAAGCAATTGGCTGCCGGCTGCACGACCTATGGCGAATATGGCGTCGGCCAATCGACGCTCTGGGTATATCGCAACACCGGCTCGAAGATCCTGTCGGTGGATTCCTCCAGCGAGTGGATCGGTGCGGTGGCCAGGGATCTGGCGGCCGACCGCTCGCGGCTGGAGGTGGAATGGGTCGATATCGGCCCGCTGGGGCAATGGGGTTCGCCGCTGACCTTCGCCCGCCGGAAGAATTTCCGGGACTATGTCGCCTCGATCTGGCGGCATTCGGAAAAGCCCGATCTCGTCCTGATCGACGGCCGCTTTCGCATCGCCTGCCTGTTCGTCAGCCTGCTCAACGGCGATGTGGGCACCAAGATCCTGTTCGACGACTATCTGGACCGGCCCAAATATCACGTCGTCGAGGAGGTGCTGAAGCCGGTGCAGTTCTGCGGCAGGCAGGCGCTCTTCGTGAAGGAAAGCGAGCTGGACCGCGAAAGGCTGGCCGAATATGCCGCCGAGTTCATGAACGTCTCGGTGTGAGGGCTCGCCCGCGAACCGCGCTCCATCGGCCTTGCCGGAGCGACTTCGACGAGTCCCACTTGCACGCAATCGCCCGCGACTGTATAAGCCCGCCCAAGCCGCCTGGCAGGGCATGCCATGGCGGTTTTCAAGCGAAGCACGAAACAACCGTGCAAAGCGCCGCAGCCATCAGCGGCGCTTTTTGGTTTTCCCGCGCGCAACGCGGGCAAGAACATCAAGAAGGACAACGCAAATGCCCAAGATGAAGACCAAATCGGCCGTGAAGAAACGGTTCAAGATCACCGCCACCGGCAAGGTGAAGGTGACCCAGGCCGGCAAGCGCCACGGCATGATCAAGCGCTCCAACAAGTTCATCCGCGACGCGCGCGGCACCGCGGTGCTGTGCGATGCGGATGCGAAAATCGTCAAGCAGTTCATGCCCTACGGCAACAAGAAATAAGGAGCGGCGATCATGGCACGTGTAAAACGCGGCGTGACGGCTCACGCACGCCACAAGAAGGTTCTCAAGAAGGCGAAGGGCTTTTACGGCCGTCGCAAGAACACCATACGCACCGCCAAGGCGGCGACCGACAAGGCGATGCAGTATGCAACGCGCGACCGGCGCGCCAAGAAGCGCAATTTCCGCTCGCTCTGGGTGCAGCGCATCAATGCCGGTGCGCGCGAGCATGGCCTGACCTATGCCCGCCTGATCGACGGCCTGACCAAGGCCGGCATCGAGGTCGACCGCAAGATGCTCTCCGACCTGGCGATCTTCGAGCCGGAAGCCTTCGGCGCTATCGTCGCCAAGGCGAAGGCCGCGCTCGAATATCTGAAGGACACGACGCCGAACGCTTTTGAGGCCGCCGTCCGCTAGCCGGCAGCGCTTCCGAAAGCAGTCCATCTTCATTCGGAACCCGCGTCGGCCTTGCGCCAGCGCGGGTTCTTTGTTGTCAGACGCCCATTCGCCGAGCGGCGGGGCGTGCGCAGGAACGGGGTAAGCCATGTCCGATATCGCGGAACTGGAACAGGGCATTCTCGCCGCCATCGATGCGGCGACGAGCGAGGCCGAACTGGAGGCGGTGCGTATCGGAGCCCTCGGCAAGAAGGGCTCGATCTCCGAGCGGATGAAGACGCTGGGCGCGATGAGCGCCGAGGAGCGCCAGACCATGGGCCCGCTGCTCAACGGGCTGAAGAATTCGCTCACCGAACGGCTTGCGGCGCGCCGCCAGGAACTGCGCCATGCGGCGATCGCCGAGCGGCTGGCGCGCGAGCGCGTCGACGTCACGCTGCCGGTTCGCCGCCCGCCGGCCGAGACCGGGCGCATCCACCCGATCAGCCAGGTGATCGACGAGATCACGGCGATCTTCTCCGACATGGGATTTTCGATCGCCGAGGGTCCCGATATCGAGACCGATTATTACAATTTCACCGCGCTGAACTTCCCTGAAGGCCACCCGGCGCGCGAGATGCACGACACCTTCTTCTTCAATCCGCGTGAGGACGGCGAGCGCATGCTGCTGCGCACCCACACCTCGCCGGTCCAGATCCACACCATGGAGGCGCAGAAGCCGCCGATCCGCATCGTCATTCCGGGCAAGACCTATCGCTGCGACAGCGACCCGACGCATACCCCGATGTTCCACCAGCTCGAGGGGCTGGTGGTCGATCGCACGGCCAATGTCGCCAACATGAAATGGGCGCTGATCGAGTTCTGCAAGGCCTTCTTCGAGGTCGACGATCTGCAGATGCGGTTTCGCCCGTCCTTCTTCCCGTTCACCGAGCCGAGCCTCGAGGTCGACATCCAGTGCGACCGTTCGCGCCCGGGCGAACTGCGCTTCGGCGAGGGCAGCGACTGGATGGAGATTCTGGGCTGCGGCATGGTGCACCCCAATGTGCTGCGCATGAGCGGGCTCGATCCGGACGAGTTCCAGGGCTTTGCCTGGGGCATCGGCATCGACCGGCTG
Source organism: Alphaproteobacteria bacterium (assembly GCA_030428345.1). GTDB lineage: Bacteria > Pseudomonadota > Alphaproteobacteria > Rhizobiales > Rhizobiaceae > BOKV01. Next base: position 3,829 of record JAUIBM010000260.1, read on the forward strand.
GCCATGCTCAAATACGGCATGCCGGACCTGCGCGCCTTCTTCGACGCGGATGCGCGCTGGCTCTCGCATTACGGCTTCCGCCCGCTCGATTTGCCGACCCTGTTCGGCGGGCTGAGCGGGTGATGAAGCAGGATGGATTACGCCACTGCGGATTGATCTCTGTCGCGACGCCAGCAGTGTCGATTTTGCAATCCTCTTGCCACTGCAACGACTGCTGCAAATTGATCGTAGCGCCGCGATGGCTGCTCGGTGGAACGCCAATTACCGGATGACAGGAACGGACCCATGAAATTCACCCTCTCCTGGTTGAAAGACCACCTCGATACCCAGGCGAGTCTCGCCGAGATCGTCGAAACGCTGACCATGACCGGGCTCGAGGTCGAACAGGTCGACGACCGCGCCGCCTTCCGCCCCTTCACCATCGCCCGGGTGGTTTCCGCCGAGCGCCATCCCGACGCCGACAAGCTGCAGGTGCTGATGGTCGACGCCGGCCCGCAGGTGAATGGCGGCAAGCCGGTGCAGGTGGTGTGCGGCGCGCCCAATGCGCGGGCCGGCCTCGTCGGCGCCTTCGCCGCGCCCGGGGCCTATGTTCCGGGTATCGACGTGACGCTGTCGGTCGGCAAGATTCGCGGCGTCGAGTCGCACGGGATGATGTGTTCCGAGCGCGAGCTCGAGCTTTCCGACGAGCATTCCGGCATCATCGACCTGCCGGCCGACGCGCCGGTTGGAACCCCCTTCGCCGCCTATGCCGGGCTCGACGACCCGGTCATCGAGATCAACCTGACGCCGAACCGGCCGGACGCGCTCGGCGTGCGCGGCATCGCGCGCGATCTGGAGGCGGCCGGGCTCGGGACGCTGAAGCCGATGGCCGTCGCCGCCATCTCCAGCGCCTTCGCCTGCCCCGTGGACGTGAAGATCGAGGCAAGCGACCTTTGCCCCGCCTTCGGCCTGCGGCTGGTTCGCGGCGTGAAGAACGGCCCCTCGCCGCGCTGGATGCAGCAGCGGCTGAAGGCGATCGGCCTGCGCCCGATCTCCGCCCTCGTCGACATCACCAATTACGTGACCTTCGACCTCGGCCGGCCGCTGCATGTGTTCGACGCCGACAAGGTGAAGGGCGATCTCACCGTTCGCCAGGCCCGCGAAGGCGAGAAGATTCTGGCGCTGGACGGGCGCACCTATGCGCTCAAGGGTTCGATGTGCGTCATCGCCGACGACAATGGCGTTGAATCGCTCGCCGGCGTCATGGGCGGCGAGGAATCCGGCTGCACCGCCGAGACGGTCAATGTGCTGGTCGAATCGGCGCTGTGGGACCCGCTCAACATCGCCCGCACCGGCCGCGAGCTCGGCGTCAATTCCGACGCGCGCTACCGCTTCGAGCGCGGCGTCGATCCGGCCTTCATGGTGCCCGGTCTCGACCACGCGACCGCCCTGGTGATGCAGCTGTGCGGCGGTGAGGCTTCCGAACCGGTG
>JAUIBM010000261.1 GCA_030428345.1 Alphaproteobacteria bacterium
TTGGCGAGCGCCGCCGCCACTCCTCCCGTGACGCCGATCCGCGCCTCGGGATAGGAGAACCGCGCCGAACTGCTGGCGACGCACAGATCGCTCATTACCATCGTCATCAACGCTCCGCCGATGCACCATCCGGTCACCGCGCAGATGATCGGCTTTTCCGATTCGAAGCCGACGCCCGGCATGATGCGCCAGATTTCCGGCGGGTCCTTGATGTCGGCGCCGGCGGAAAACGCCTTGTCGCCGGCGCCCGTGAGCACCGCGACGCGTTGCGCAGATCGTTCGAACTCGACGAACGCCTCCTGCAGGTCAAGCGCGGTCTGCCGATCGACGGCATTGCGGCTGTCAGGCCGGTTGATCGTGATGATCCTTACCTGGCCTTTGTCTTCGATGAGCACCGTAGGCATGTTCCGTTCTCCAATACGCCCGTGTTGCAATGGTCCCGGCAGCGGGAGCGCGGCCAGTTGGCGGTTTGCCGGCTACGCGCGGGCTTCCCCGAGCGAGAGGATTTCGCGGGCCTCGTCAGGCGTCGCCGGCTTCATCTCCAGGCTTTCGAGGATGGCGACGGCGCGCTCGACAAGCGGGGCATTGCCCTGCGCCAGTTCGCCCTCGCGCACGAAGAGATTGTCCTCCAGGCCGACGCGTACATGGCCCCCGAGCAGCGCCGCCTGGGCGACCATCGGCATCTGGTTGCGCGAGATGCCGAAAGCGGACCAGACGCTTCCGGGCGGGATCATCGATTTCATGAGCAGCAGGGCCTCGACGGTCGCCGGAGCGCCCCAGGGAATGCCAAGGCAGAACTGGAAGACGGGATTCTCCGGCAATTCCCCCCGGCGCGTCAGTTCGCTCGCCAGCCAGACATGGCCGACGTCGAACACTTCGAGCTCCGGCTTCACGCCCGTGGCGACGATCGTCTTGGCCATATGCCGCACATGCGAGGGCAGATTGACGATCGAGGCCTCGCCGAAATTCATGGTGGCGACATCCAGGCTGCAGATGTCGGGCACCAGCTCCACCACATGCTGCGTGCGAAAATCCGGAGTCTGCGGGGCGGAGCCGTCCTGCGAGACCTTCGGATCGTCGAGGCGCGGCATGTGCCGGGCGCCCGGCCCGGTGGTCAGGTTGATCAGCATGTCGAGACCGGAGGCGCGCAAGCGTTCCACAACCTCGCGGTAGAGCGCCAGTTCCATGGAAGGGCGGCCCGTGGCGGGATCGCGGACATGGATGTGAACCACGGCGGCGCCGGCCTTCACGGCGGCGATGCCGTCATTGGCGATCTGCTCGGGCGTGACGGGGACGTGCTTGCCCTTGTCGGACAATTGCGCGCCGCCAGTCAGCGCGCAGGTGATCATTACCCTGCGTGTCATGGGTTTTCCTCGTTCTTCGCAATTCGGTTTGGCGGATGGATCAGTCGATCCGGTGTGCCGGCGGCGGAATCGTCATGTGCTGGGGCGTCGCGTAGATCTCGGCGATCGACGCCTCGATCTTCTCCACGGTCTCCCGCATCGGCAGATAGAGCCGCTCCTCCAGTTCGGAGGCGGGCACCGAATTGCAGAAATAGCCGATGCCGAGGCAGGCGAGCACATTGGCGTCGTAGCGGATCGGCATCGAGATGGTCTGCGTGTTCGGCCCCGCCGTGCTGCGGGCCTTGAGCGCGAAGCCCCGCTCGCGCACCTGCTTGAGGATCCGGCGGATGGTCCGCTCGCGGGCCGATTGCTCGGACGGTTCATAGCGCGCGACATAGGAGGCGATCAGCGCCTCACGTTCATGATCCGGGCAAAACGCCAGATAGGACCGCCCCATCGAACTGGTGCACAGATCGAGCCGCATGCGCAGGCTGGTCAACGGCATCGCCCAGGGGCTATGGCTGGCCGTGGTGAACTGCAGGCGCATGTGATTATTCGCCTCGAGCATGCCGACGCCCACGGCCCATTTGATCCGGTGGGTGAGTTCGAGCGCAAAGGGATGCGCCGCCTCGATTACCATCGGCGCACCAAAATAGCCGTCGGCGAGCTGTTGCACGTTGGCGGTTACCCGGTAGCCGCCAAACGTCTTGTCGCGGGTCACATATCCCGCCGCCATCATGGTTTCGAGCATGCGCACGATGGTCGGCTTGGCGAAGCCGGTCATCTTGTGCAGGTCCGCGATCGAGGCCACGCGCAGGATGTTGACCAGCTTGAGGACTTCCAGCGCCTTGATGACCGCTTCGACCGGCTCGTAGGACCGGTTCTGGAGCGATCGGCAGACGCCTGCCGCATCCTTGGGCTCGCCCGTCCCCGTGGCGGAAACGCTCCCCATCTCAGCCGCCCTTGGCCGTGACGCGAGACTTTCGGGAGCTGTCCCAGAACAGCAGCCGGTCGCCGACGAAGCCGACGAGGCGGCTCATGACCAGCCCGATCGCCGACAGGATGAACAGGATCGTGAACTGACCCGCCACGTCCAGCGTGGTGTTCATGCTCTGCAGCAACATGCCAAGGCCGGATTCGGCCCCGACGAACTCGGCGACGATCGCTCCGAGAAGCGCCATGATGATCCCGACCTCCACGCCCGCCACAATGAAGGGCAGCGCGCTCTGCAGCCGCAGCATGCGGAACACCTGGAAGCGCGTCGCGCCGAGCGAGAGCATCAGGTTGATGCGGTCGAGATCGGCCGAGCGCAGGCCGACAATGGTGTTGATCAGGATCGGGAAGAAGCTGATCAGCGCCACGGTGACGATCTTGGAGGTGATGCCGAGGCCGAACCAGATCACCAGCACCGGTGCCAGCGCCACCTTGGGCATGGACTGGAACATGATGATGTAGGGATAGACATAGGTCTCGACCGTGCGGTTGAGAGCGATCATCAAGCCCAGTATGAGCGCGAGCACCAGACCGATGCCGAATCCTAAGAACACCTCCGTCAGCGTGGTGATCAGATGCTTGGTGTAGATCCCGGTCTGGAAGCCGCGAACGAAGGCGGCATAGATGTCGGAGGGCGCCGGCAGGAGATAGTTCGGAACGTTGTTCGCCCGGATCGCCCACTGCCACAACGCCAGCAGCACGACGAGAATGATGAGGCTGACGACAGCCTTGAAGGGAGTGCTCTCGCGCATCAGTCAACCGCTCCCTTTGCATTGAGGATCGAACGTATCTGGTTTGCATAGGCGCCGAATTCCGGAGAGCTGATCACCGACAGATCGCGCGGCCTCGGCAGGTCGATCTTCAATTCGATCTGGACCCGGCCCGGCCTCGGCGTCATCACCAGCACGCGGTCGCCGAGGAAGATCGCCTCCGAGATCGAATGGGTGATGAACACGACGGTGCGGCGCGTCTCCATCCAGATGCGCTGGAGTTCCAGGTTCATGTTCTCGCGCGTCAGGGCGTCGAGCGCGCCGAACGGCTCGTCCATGAGCAGCATGGCCGGTTCATGAACCAGCGCGCGCGCCAGGCCGACGCGCTGCTGCATGCCGCCCGACAGTTCCGAGGGGTAGCGGTCGGCGAACCCGTTCAGGCCCACCATGTCGATCAGGGCGTGGGCGCGCGCCATGCAGGCGCTCCGGCCCAGCCGCTGCACGTCCACGGGCAGCAGGACATTGTCGAGCACCGTGCGCCACGGAAAGAGCACCGGCGACTGGAAGACGATACCGATATCCTTGCGCGGGCCGGCGATGGGCGTGCCGCGAAGCGTGGCCTGCCCCTCGCTGGGGCGATCGAGACCGGCCAGTATCTTGAGCAGGGTGGTCTTTCCGCAGCCCGAAGGCCCGACGATCGACACGAATTCGCCTTCCCCGATCGACAGGCTGATATTGTCCAGCGCCACGATGGGACTGCGACCGGCGCCAAATCGCCGGCTGAGATTGCGGATCCCGATTGCCTCGGCCGCGGCGTCTTCCACACGGCCGGCATCGACTGCGCGCAGGGCTTGCACGGTCATGAAGTCCTCCCTTTTCGTCGCCGCGCGGCGGGCGCTGTCACGACGATCCACGGTCCGGAGTGCGCTCACGGACCAAGCATTTCCTCTGAATTCAACCTATTCGCATCGCATGCCGCGACCAACGACAATATCAGGCCGTTTCATTGAATGAAACGTGACATTTCATTGCCCCTATTGCGCTACGACGAAACCACAGGCCGGCCGGCATCGCCTGGCATGCCCCATTCGGCCCAGGAACCGTCATAGACGGCGATCGGCGGCAGGCCGGCGATCTCGCCGCCCAGCGCCAGGATGCATGCCGTCACGCCCGAGCCGCAGCTGGCGATCACCGGCCTGTCCGGGTCGATGCCGGCTGCGGCGAACAGGGCCGCGAGTTCATCCGCCGGCCTGTAGCGTCCCTCGCGGACCAGATCGCCCGAAGGCAGGTTGATCGCGCCGGGCATGTGACCCGACCTCAGGCCCGCGCGAGGTTCCGCCTCTCTCCCCGCGAACCGTCCGGCGGGCCGGGCGTCGAGGACCTGCGCCGCACCGGCGCCGACGACCCGCTTCATCTGGTTCAGGTCCGCAAGCCGCCCGGGAACCGGCCGCGCCACGAAATCGCCTTGCGCGACCTCGCCCGGCGCACCGCCGGCGAGCGGACCGTCGGCGGCGATCCAGGCCGCCAGCCCGCCCGAAAGCACCGCGACATCGGCGTGACCCATCGCCTTGAACATCCACCAGGCCCGCGGCGCGGCGAAGACGCCGGCGGTGTCGTAGATCACGATCTGGCCGTCGCCATTGATTCCAAGGCCGCGCGCATGCGTCTCGAACTCGGCGGCGGAAGGCAGCATGTGCGGCAGAGCCGACGCTCGGTCGGCGACGACCGTATCGAAATCGAACCGCAAGGCGCCGGGAATGTGGCGCTCGGCAAACTCCGCATCGGGGTCGCGCGCCTGTGCCGGCAGGTACCAGCTAGCGTCCAGCAGCACGAGGCGGTCCGAGCCGAGCCGCTCCCGCAGCCATTCGGCTTCCACCAGCAACGGAAAATCAGCCATGGAAATGCCTTTCTGTGCAGGGGGCGGCGTTGGCGGCGCTCTACTTGCCGGTGAAGGCGGGCGGGCGTTTCTCGACGAAATGCCGCACGCCCTCGGTGAAGTCGGCGCTGCGGAAACTCTCGATCATTTCCTCATTGGCCGTGGCCACCGCCTCTCCCAGCGTCTGGAAGCGGGCGGCCCATAATTGCCGCTTCATCACCTGCAGCGAGCGCGGGGAAACCATCCGGCAGAGTTCGTGCGCATAGGCCATCACGTCCGGCAACAGCTCGTCCGGGGGCGACAACCGGTCGACCAGGCGAATGCGATGGGCTTCCTCCGCATCGATCTTACGGGCCGAGAACAA
>JAUIBM010000262.1 GCA_030428345.1 Alphaproteobacteria bacterium
TTATCGTCCGTCCAGGAACGCCATGCAGTCCGGCAAGGCCAAGACCGCCGACTGGGTGCTGGAGTTCGAGCCGGAGACGGCGCGCAAGATCGAGCCACTGATGGGCTACACCGCCTCCGCCGACATTCGCCAGCAGATCCGGCTGAAGTTCCCGACCGCCGAAGCTGCCGAGGCCTATTGCCAGCGCAACGGCATTGCATTCTTCGTGCAGAAGCCCAAGGAGCAGCTGCGCCGCAAGGCGTCCTATTCCGACAATTTCGCCTATGGCCGCAAGACGCCCTGGACGCACTGAGGCAAGTGCGGGGAGGCGGGTGCGGGAACGCCGCGACGCTTAGGCGCCGCGTTGAAATAGCCGGCTCAAGCCAGTTCCCAACTTTCCCGCATTTGCTGTAGAACGGTGCGCACGGTCCCGTAGCTCAGCTGGATAGAGCACCGGCCTTCTAAGCCGATGGTCGCAGGTTCGAATCCTGCCGGGATCGCCAATTGCTTTTTTTGATATCTTACGCAGTCTTCATGCTCGGAAAGATTGCGCAATTTCGTGGGTTTGGGCTTGTGTTGCATGACAATGACGGCCCTTTGCCTGGCGGGAAGAGCGCTGGGGCGGCCAATTCCGTCGATATTTCTCCAGGGCGGCTATTGGGAATCATGGCGCGGTCGATTTGACGGATTCGCCCGTGTTGGCCCTGACAATGGTTCGGGAGACTTTGTCGATTATGGCAGCAGCCGAGTTGGCTCGAACGCGCCTGACCGGCTCGGGAGACAGCGATAAAATCGGAACCTCGCCAAGCGAGGCTACGGCCATCAGACACAGCCCATTGCGGCATTTTTGTACTGGGTGCCAGGGAGATGTCTGTGGGGTTCGCGATGTCGATCGCTAACGGGCTTCTTCGCCTTAGCCGATTCCTGTGGTGTGCGGCGCTGCGCATGGCGCCTGTTCATCAAGCTTGCCTTATCCGGCCTGCTCCACCAAACGGCGAAACGCCCAATACGGGGCGCGGGAAACAAGTGGTGACGTTCATCGCATCGGTAATACCAGACGCTGTTTCTCCCAAGACGTTGCCAAGGGCCTCACAGCCCTCAGCTTCTCGACCGTCAGTTCGGGCGGTTGCTCGCCCCTGATTATCATTTCCACAATCGTCGGGCTGAGGAAGGCCAGAGTTATGCTCCGCGAAACTTCCGCCTGATCGAGCCCCTCGGCGCCGGCGATCTCGGCAAGGCTGTTTCGGTGGCCGCTGCGTAACTCCTCGAACCATCGTCTTGCCGTTGCGACAAGGGAAATGAGGTGAGGATCCGGCTCGCACGTCTCAGTGTCGATCTTGCCGACCACAAGGCGTACCTGTTTGCCGCAGCGAAGCGTGTGCGCCGGAATGATCCTTCGGAGCTGGTTCGGGTCGGACAACGTGATTGTCAGATTGGGCGCCTTCTCCTCAAGGGCCAGCGCAAGTCCTGGCCCATCCAGCAAGAGGCCGATCTTGCGCATGCCGACCTCGACCCGAGCGACTAACGTACACGGATGAGGCTTCACGTCAGTGTCTTGCCGATCTTGCTGGTCCGGGGACCGAGAGGCTTGGGGACCCGCCGGCGACCCACCAAGGATGTCATTGGCGACCATCTCTCCCGCTGCGAATAGCAGCCCGGTCGAATTCACATCGAGGCCTGTGCCAAATGTGTCGTGCAACCAAGGTTCGTTGCGCAGCAGACTTGCCAGTTCGGAAACCACGAGAGCCTCCACGTCGGAAGCGGGAACTCTGATGCCGGCTGCCGCCTCCGCTCGCCTTCCCCGGATCAGAGGAGCAGAAACGTAGTAACAATATCGCCTGCCCCTCTTTTTCGAATGGCTTGGCGACATCCGATTGCCGCTGGAATCGAAAATGATGCCTGCCAGCATTGCTTGGCGGCTGGCGGAAGACGCCCTGCCAGAAATATGCGATCTCGCCCTATCGGTCAGCGCGGCCGCCTGATCCAGTCCCTGTCGGGGCGAACCATCAATCTTCCCGACTCTGCCGCAGTGCTGGCGCGGTCTCGTCGCTTGCTCCTCCAGTTTTTGTTGCGCGGCGTTCCACATCTCCCGTTCGACGATGGGCTCATGATTGCCCTTGTGGATTTCGCCACGATGGGTGATTTCGCCAATATACAGACGGTTGCGGAGGATCTGGTAAAGCGCTCCCCGACTGATGCAGACGCCGCCTTCTGTTCGTCCATCGCGCCATTTGCGCAGTTTGGAACGAATACCGCATTGATCAACGTAAATCTTCAACTGGTAGATCGACCCAAGCCGCAGATAGGCGCGAAAGATGGTTCGCACGTTCTGCGCCTCCGTTTCGTTGATCACAAGATTCTTGTCGATGCCGTCATAACCGAGCGGAGGACGGCCCCCCATCCACATTCCTCGCCGTTTGGACATGGCAATCTTGTCTCGAATGCGTTCGCCTGCGACCTCTCTTTCGAATTGTGCGAATGAAAGCAGAACGTTGAGCGTGAGGCGCCCCATTGAAGTTGAGGTATTGAACTGTTGTGTGACCGAGACGAACGAAGCTCCGTGCCGGTCGAAGAGGTCCGTTAGCTTTGCGAAATCTGCGAGGGAGCGGGTAAGTCGATCAACCTTGTAGACGACGACGATGTCAACCCGGCCCCCGGCGATATCGCCAAGCAATCTTCTGAGGGCGGGTCGCTCGATGGAGCCGCCCGACAGGCCTCCATCATCATAGGCGTCAGGCAGCAGCACCCAGCCCTCGTGCTTCTGGCTGGTGACATAGGCTTCGCAGGCATCGCGCTGCGCATGCAGTGAGTTGTAGCTTAGCTCCAGCCCCTCGTCGGTCGATTTGCGCGTATATACGGCGCAGCGGAGCCGCCGGGGCTGGTCGGCGCCGCGACCCTTTGGGCGATTGCCCGCTCGAGCGCGGCTGCGCGAAGCAGGCGACCCTGACGGCTCAATCATTGTTCAATTCCGGCGCGAAGGGGTCTTGAGCCTCGCTTGAAGCGACCCTGGTGCGGGCTCCGGTGGCGCCGTGCTCCTTGGAAAAGGGTGCATGCTCGGCGCCAGTCATGTGTCGCCCTCTAGAGGAGGCTTCACCTCCTCGCGGTGGCAAAACGCCGAAGAAGGCGGGACCGGACCACTTGGTGCCGGTGATGGTCCGGGCGATGTGACTGAGTGACTTGAAACGCTGCCCGTTATGCACGAAGTCGCCACCCTCAACGACGACCACCTCGTGCGTGACCCCTTTCCATTCACGCAGCAATCTGGTCCCAGCCTTGTATCTGAACCGGCGCCTGATGCGCGGAGCAGTGGGCGTTCTCGGAGCCCTATTGTTTTCGTCCGGAGCCGTCCGGCGTCCCAGAGACGCGAGCTTCTTCAGTGCGCCGCCCGATAGGCGGCCAAATGCGCGTTCCTGGATCCGGTACCCGACGGCCAAGCTGAGCAACCGCCGGCTCATCATGGATGGTGCAGGGCAGCAATAATGTTGCTCCCAAAGTTCGCGAAGATTGTAAACGTCAAGCCCATGCAATTGTTCAAGTTCGATTTCTACCGACGAGGCCATGGTGTTTGTGGAACCCATTATCCTCGATCCTTGCTCAATTTATTTGATACAGGCGAACGCCGTCGCCGTTCGTCGTGCTGACGATCTTCAGGCCGAGCTTCTTCTTTACGACTCCCGACAGGAACCCCCTCACGGAATGCGCCTGCCATCCACTCGCCGCCATCATTTCGTTGATCGACGCGCCTCCGCTTGTTCCGAGAAGTGTCAATATCCGCGCGCCTTTGCTGCCTGCGCGAATCGAGGTGCGCTGCGAGGCAGGATTGGCCAACTGAGTATCGTAAGTTGATTGCGGCGCGATCGAAACACTGACAGACATCTCGCCGCCCGCCGCAGTGTCTGAGGCCAATTTGGCGGAATCAGGGGGTGACCGGTATTCAGCAGCACTCTGCGCGTTCTCTCTACCTGGTATCGGCATCCCTAGCTCCAAGGACGATATTGCGTCGGCCTCCGGCCTCGCCACCAGTCCACCACCGGCTTCGAGCGAATGAGGTTGCTCCATTTCGCAATCCGGATCGGCCTCATCGCCTTCGAGTCCGATGGCTATGAGGCCGGCACGGCTGACGCGCAATTGCACGCGATCACCGTCGCGGCTTCGTCGCCAGGGGGATGCGCAATCCTCGATCGTGCTGGTTTCCTCGACGAGCCCGCCAATGACCAATGCGTTGATGACATTCGTCAGCGCCGCTCCCCGTGCCTTAAGTGTCTTCGGGGTCGGCAGAACGTTGAGATCGTCACGTGCGGCCGCATTGGCGAGGATTGCCAGTTGGGTGTCGGAAAGGGTGCGAGGGGGCCTCATGGTGGTGCTCCGGCTTGTGCCCCCGCACCGGCCGAAGCCCGGAGTGATTTTCCGGGCGTCTTGTACGCTGTGACAAGCGCTACGATAACCACATGAGTGCGTGGATGGTCGCGACAGTCAAGCTAATCCCTAATCAGTGTGCGTGAAGCATGCGAGAATGTGGCTCACCGCGCCTTCTGGGGTCCGAGCCACCCGAATACCCCAGCCTGACATCTTCAACGTCACGTCAAATTGATCATGACACTGTTTCAAGCGCGCGCAGCACCAATATTTTCTGATCCATCGAACCGCCATATGGGCTAATTAATACCTATAGGGAACCTATTCAGGTCGGGAATTGCATGAACGATGGAAGTCTTAAGTCCGGCGAGTCGAATGGATTGGCGCCGCCGCCGCGGCACATATTGACCCGCATGCGTTTCCAACTGCCAGTCGGCTTGGCGCTAGCCGTGGTTCTGCCCGGTCTCGTTCGCTCGCAGTCATTGATCCTCCAATACGATCAGAAGAGCCTGAGCAATGCAATGATCGGCGCTGCAATCGCGGTCGTGGGAGGGTACTTCGCCAGTTACCGCTTTGGCGATTTTCCTGGTGTGCGATCGGGATCGAACCTGCTGGTTTGCATGACCGCAGCGTTTGGAATTGTCATTGCACTCTTTTTCCTGGTCCGACTTGACTACAGTCGTTCAATTTTCGCCGGCAGCTATGTGATGTCGCTCACCTGGTTTGTTCTGGTTCATCGGATCTCGGCCCAATATTCCGTACCTCAGTTTGCACTGCTGCCCGGCGGAAACGCCGAAACGATGGTCGGCCTCGGTGGCGCGGTTTGGACGGTGCTTGACGCGCCGTCGATCAACGGCAGGACCTTTTCCGGCGTGGTAGCGGATTTGCGGCATGATCATGACGACGAGTCAAGCCGGTTCCTCGCAA
>JAUIBM010000263.1 GCA_030428345.1 Alphaproteobacteria bacterium
CTATCTCTCCGACGCACTCAAGCCGAGCTATCTGCCCTTGCTCGTGCTCAATCTGTTCCAGCTAAACCAGGCGCTGGAGATCAATGCCCGTTCCCTTGCCGAAACGCAGGAGCCGGCTGCTGTGATGAAGACAGAGGAGATGAAGGCGCCCGATGAATCGAAGCTGGACGGCATTACGGCTGCATGGCACGCGCTTCAGAATGACCTGGCGGTACTTAAATCCCGCTTCCGCTTTCTCCAGGTGAGCCAGGTGACAACTCAAAATCACTTCAACCGAACGCTGCGGGAATGCTTCGGATTGGATGAACTGGAACGGCGCCTGTCCGCCGATCTTTCAGAAATGTCGGGCAGGGTTCAGGCCGCTGCCGCATTGCTGGATCAACGTCGACGCAAGGAGTTTCGCGAACGCTACCGTTGGGTCCCACTCCTTGTGGCCGGAACCGTGACTGCAGTAGCACTTTTTGAAATCGCCTCGACCATCAGCACCTTTTTGCAAGATGGCAAACTGAACCTCTACGAGACGTTGACGATTGCAGCCATCTCGATTGTCAGCCTGTCAGCCGTGGTTTGGGCTGAAACCAAAGGCCGGCTCGGATCAGATGAGAATTGATGACCTTCCTCTGAGCGATGCAACGCCCGCAGCGATTTTGCAACTGCCGTAGCGGAATCTGATGTCATGTCGGTTCATTTGAACCGCCCGCTTTTTCTTGGGCCTTAGAATTGTATGATTTTGCATCTGTGCCTCGTTGCCACGAGTTTGACGGCGGTCATGTAGTTCTCCGATTGTCTTTCTAGCAGGTCGCGATACGCCTGAAATGTTTGAACCTATTGAAGAACATTTCCACGAGATTCCTCTGCAGACAGAACCAGCGCTAGAAGGCGAAGTTACCTTTGCGATTGGTCTTCGGCGGGATGTTGGCCCAAGCCTTTCACTGTGTGGCCTTGGTGCGGATGGCATTGCTGCCGATCTACTCTTCGTTTTGTCCCCGCCAATGAGTTAGCCCTGTTCACGTTGTGGTTATTTGCGAAGCGGTTTGCAAAATCGTTGAGGGTGAGCGGGTCGAGGCTCGTTCGCGATCTAAGGTGATGGCGGTTTCTGTCCCTGACTGTTATCTTTCAGCACGTCTTCCCAGCGGGCGAGTTCGTCGAACAACTCATCAATGCAGTTTGATCTCAGTTCGCCAAGCGCGCCATTTCTTCGCTCACGGCGAGTCTGCAACGCTTTCGATCTGCTCGGCGGCGACCTTTCACGGCGCTGAAAATCTTGCTGCGCAGCCTCTCGCTTTTCGCCACATCTGCGGGATAAGGTCGCAACCGCTTTCGCGCCCGCGGCGCGTTTTCTCCAGGTGGAATTGCATGACCCGACCTTCGCGTCGCCGCCTTCTTGGATATCTGATGGCGCTGTTCGTCCCGGTATTTCCCAAGGGGGCAGGAGCTTCGGCTGCCGAAGGGCTGTCCGTCCATGAAGGGTGGGTGCTGCGCGGCGACGATCTCGACCGGCTGGCGCGCCGATGATCGAAGACGCCGAAAGCCGCGCCGAAGGCCGCTTCGACACCCCCTTCGATGTCTGCATCGTGGGCGCGGGGCCCGCCGGCATCACACTGGCGCGCCGCCTCGCCGCCGCAAACCGCAGGGTCGGTCTGTTCGAGGGCGGCGGGCTCGAGGCCACGGCCCAGTCGCAGGAGGTCTATGAAGGCGAGACATCCGGCACGCCCGAATATTATGCGCTCGACACCTGCCGCCTGCGCTTCTTCGGCGGAACCTCCAACCATTGGGGCGGCTGGACCCGGCCGCTCGATCCCTGGGACTTCGAACCGAACCACGCCAATCCGCTCAGCGGCTGGCCGATCGCCAAGACCGATCTTGACCCCTATGCGGGGGAAACGGCGGAGATCCTCGACCTGACGCCGGACCGCCCGACGCCGGATCTCTTCGGGGAGAATGAGCGTTTTCTGCCCGGATTGTTCCGTTTCAGCCGGCCGGTGGTGCATTTCGGCGACAAATACAGGGCGGAACTGGAGGCGTCGAAAGAGATCGAGGTGTTCCTCAACGCCAATCTCGTCGATCTGCGACTCGATGGCGGCATGATCTCGCATGCGGTCTTTCGGTCCTACGCCCGGCCCGAACCCTTCACGGTGAAGGCGAGAATCTTCGTGATCTGCCTTGGCGGGCTGGAGAATCCGCGCGCGCTCCTGAATGCAAACAGCCAGGTCAATGCCGGCATCGGCAATGAGAACGACCTCGTCGGGCGCTGTTTCCTGGAGCATCCGCATGCGCCGATCGGCAAGGTTGCGATGCGCGCTCCGCTCACCTTCATGCATGTCTACTCGCCACCGCGCGAGGCGATGCGCTCGCTCGGCATCCTCAATTTCGGCCTGCGGCTGGGCGACGAGGGCCAGTGGAATGCTCCCGAATTCGACGGGGCGCTGGCGCCGCATCCCCCGTGCGGCGTCGACTTCGACGCCATCCTCAAGGCCGCGATCGACGGTGCGCCTCCGCCTTGCCCGGCGCATGTTGGAGACGCATTGGTTTCATGGGAACAGCGGATCGACCCCGACAACCGGGTTGTGCTGACCGACGAGCGAGACCGTTTCGGCCTGCGCCGCATCAGGCTCGACTGGCGCGTGTCGCAGGGCGATCTCAAGACGTTGCGGGTCGCGGCCAGCGAGATGGCGGGCATGCTCGCGCGGCGCGATCTCGGACGCATGAAGCTGGTCGACTGGCTGGTGAACGGAGAGGCGCCGACGCTCCAGCATGTATGGGGCGGCAACCACCATATGGGCACGACCCGCATGGCGGACGATCCCGGCACGGGCGTCGTAAACGCCGATTGCCGCGTCCATTCGGTCCAGAACCTCTATTGCGGCGGCAGCAGCGTGTTCACGACATCGGGTCACGCCAACCCGACCTATACCATCGTCCAGCTTGCCTTGCGGCTCGGCGACCATCTGAAGGCGATCCTGTAGGCCTTTCAGGCGAAGTTCGGCTGCGCCAAAGCGCCGGCCGGCGCCTCCGCCATTGCTTCAGGACTTGCCTGGCACAGCCGCGCCAGCCGCTCGGCCAATACCCGTTCCCCGGCGATCTGCACGCATTCGCTCTCGTTAAGCCAGTTCATGGCTTCCTCGAGCGACACGGCCTCATCGATCTTGTGCGCCGCGGTCAGCCAGGCGGCCTCGGGTTCGCCGCGTCTGCGCGGTGCAGGATTGACCCAACGGAAATGGATCTCGCGCATCATCCGGTTCTCGGCAAGCGCCTTGACCGCGTCGCCCGGCGCGGCCGGCGCCTGGGCCCATGCCGCATGGAATTCGCGGACGATGGCGGGCGGGCCTTCCTCCTCCGGGGTCAGCAACAGCCCGCATCTGCGCAAGGCAAGACCCACGGCCGAACTGCCGCTGAGCCGCGACAGCGGCGCCGCCAGAACAAGCCCGACAAGCGTGGGCGAAAGCCAGAGGAAGATCTTCGGGGAGAGGTAGAAGGCGAAGCAGGCGGTGGCGACGCCGATCGCCATGTGCAGCCTGTGGGCGCGCCAGGCGTCGCACCAGCGCGTCTCACCATCGCGGCGCTGGGGGCTCCAGCCGGAATCACGGCCGAGCAGGATTTCGCATATCTGCCTGCTGTGGATCAGCATCATGATCGGCGCGAACAGGGCGGAAAGCGCAAGCTCGGTGATCGCGCCGCCGAGCAGCCTCGGCCCGCCGCCGCAGGCGCGGCGAAAACTCGACGTGGCCATCGCCAGCGAGACGCCGATGATCTTGGGCAGGAACAGGACGACGAGAGTCAGGACGAAGAGCCGGACCATCCGCTCGGAATCGAAGCGTGGCCAGGTCGGGAATAGCTGCAGACCTTGCGGGAAATAGTCCGGGCGCACAAATTCGGCCTGCATGGCGAGCGCGAAGCCGAACACGATGAGCAGCAGCCAGACGGGCGAGATCAGATAGCTCATCACGCCCAGGGCGAGATGCGCCCTGCTCGGCCAGCGAAGCCCGCTGGCGGAGATGACGCGCAGATGCTGCAGATTGCCCTGCGCCCAGCGGCGGTCGCGCGTCGCGGCGTCCAGCAGCGAAGGCGGGCTGTCTTCCCAAGACCCTTCCAGGTCGGTCGCCATCTCGACCCGCCAGCCGGCGCGGCGCATCAGGGCCGCCTCGACGAAGTCATGCGAGAGGATGGGGCCGCCCAGCGGCTCCCTGCCGGAAAGCTCCGGAAGGATGCAGGAGGATGCAAAGGCCGAGGTGCGGAGAATGGCGTTGTGGCCCCAGAAATTGCCGTCAGCGCCCTGCCACGCGGCATATCCGCCAGCGACAACCGGGCCGTAGACGCGGCTGGCGAATTGCTGGGCGCGAGCGAATACGGACCGCCCGCCGCCGAGCTTGGGAAAAGTCTGCAGGATGCCCAGTTGCGGTTCGGATTCCATGGCGGCGGCGAGCGCGACCAGCGTGTCGGGCGACATCAGGCTGTCGGCGTCGAGCACGACGAAATGATCGTATCGACCGCCCCAGCTCTCCACGAAGTCACGGATATTGCCGGACTTCCTTGCGTGATTGCTCCAGCGGCGGCGATACCAGACCGCCATCTCACCCGCGAGCGACTGGCGCAGCCGGTCCACGGCGAGGGTTTCCCCGATCCATGCGCCGGCATTGCGCGAATCCGAAAGAATCACGATCTCGAAGGCTTGGCCGTGCCCCTGGCGCGCCAGGCCATGCCCCATCACCTCAAGTGCCGCTGTTATCCGGGAGGGAGTCTCGTGATAGACCGGCACCACGAGCGCGGTGCGGGTGATAAATTTCTCCGGGCGGAAGCGCCAGGCGCGGCGCGGCTGCGGAAGCAGCAATCCGACAAGCGCCGAGGCGGCGGCAAAGGAAATCCATGCGAAGGTGACGGCGAACAGCGCGGTCATGAACCCTTCCAGGATCGTGACGCCGCCCGCCTCCACCACGCGCACCATTTCATAGGCGCCGAACGCCGCCATCGCAGCCGCGCCGCCAAATGCGGCCTGGCGCGAAATCATGACACGCCATTCGACGCGCTCGCGCCGGCGCGGTACGGCGCGCCGCAGGTCCTGCACCGGAGCCGGCAGCGGCTCGGCGGGAGGCATTCCTCCGCAGTTGGCAACTTGCTGGTTCATGCCGCCGTCCACCGATAGAGCCAGGTCTCGCTCGCTGGCTTGCCGTTCTTCACAAGAACAAGGCGCAGTTCGGAGACTTCCTCCGATCCTGCGTCGAGTTCAAATGAAACGCGCAAGGCGCCATTT
>JAUIBM010000264.1 GCA_030428345.1 Alphaproteobacteria bacterium
GGCGCCCGGCCTGATCAGTTGGGTCACCGTCGTCGGCGGGCCGGTCCGTCGGACGAGCGATGTGCCGCTCGGCGGCGGCACGCGTCTGCGCGTGGACGGCAACCACTTCGACGCGACCGACCTGGTCGAGATCGGCGGCACGGCCCGCGCCTACACGCCGCAGGTTCGCGACCGGCTGGAGGCATCGATCGGCCGGCTGGCGCATGGCGTGGCTGCAGCGCTGGGGATCGAGGCCGACTATACCTTCACCCGCCGCATTCCACCGGTCGTCAACGCACCCGGCCCGACCCTGGTGGCGCAGGCGGCCGCGCGCCGCGCGGTCGGCGAAGAGGGATTGCTGACGCAGTTCCCGCCTTCGACCGCCGGAGACGATTTCGCCGATTTCGCCGCCCACGCTCCCGGTTGCTATGTCTGGCTCGGCAATGGCCCGGCGAGCGACAGGGCGCTGCATCACAATACAGGCTATGATTTCAACGATGCGGCGATACCGGCCGGCATACGCTATTGGTGCGAGGTGGTGCGCGGCGAACTGGGGTGACCGAGCGTCTCGGCCAGAATGTCCAGCACGGCCTGGGCGCGCACCCCCATTGCGACATCCAGCGGATGTTCACCCGGCGCAAGCGCCCCAGCAAGTTCGCCCTGGCTGCAGTCCACCGACAGCCGCATCGCCTCGGGCGTGAAGAGATCGGGCCGCAAGGCCAGCAACGGCACGCAGGGATCGTGCAGCGGGCGGCTTTCGCCGCCGCTCGTTCCGATGAAATAGGCGGCTATCAGGTCGCGGCTGACAATCGCCTGCGGAGTTCCGAGCGTGGCCAGCCGCTCCAGATAGGCCGCATCGGCGCGAACCTTGCGCGTCACATCCAGCGGAATTAGCGTCAACGGCAGCCCTGCTGAAAACACGATTTCGGCCGCTTCCGGGTCATGGGCGATGTTGAATTCGGAGCGCTTGCCCACATTCCCCGGCTCGCGCACCGCCCCGCCCATGGCGATCAGGCGGCCAATGCGCCGGGCAATCTGCGGAGCCTCGCGGATCAGCATTGCAATATTGGTGAGCGGGGCAAGCGCGAGGATATCCAGGCTTCCCTCCGGCGCCTCGCCGATCATCCGGATCAGCGCCTGCAAGGCGGGTTCGTCCGACGCCGGCGCGACCGGTTCGGGAAAGGCCACCCCGCCCAGGCCGTCCCGGCCATGAATGGCGCTCGCATCCGCATGTTCGCGCGCCAGTGGCCGCGCTGCGCCGGCATGCACGGGAACCGCCTGTTCCGCCAGCGCCAGAATGCGCAACGCGTTTCGCGTCGTCGTGCCGATCCCGATATTGCCGGCGACTGTCGTGATCGCCGCCACATCCAGTTGCGGATGCGCCAGCGCGAACAGGATCGCAATGGCGTCGTCAATGCCCGGATCGGTATCGATGATTACCCGTCGCATCATGCCTTGGACAACCGGTCCAGGATTCGTACCCAACTGCGTATGCCCCTGTGAAAGCTTGACAGATCGTATTTCTCGTTCGGCGAATGGATGCGATTGTCGAAATTCGCAAAGCCCACCAGCAAGGCATCGACGCCGAGGTATTGCTTCAGCGCGCCGATGATCGGAATCGAGCCGCCCGTTCCCGCGATTGCAGCATCGCCCCATTCCTCGGCAAGCGCGGCCAGCGTCGCCTTGAGCCATTTGCCCTCCGTGGGCATCGAAACGGCAGGCGAAAGCCCGTGATCCTGGAACTCGACCTTGCAATCGGCGGGGATGCGCGCCCCGACATGGGCGCGGAACGCGTCGCGAATGCGCTGCGGATCCTGGCCCGCGACGAGCCGGAAGGAAAGCTTCGCATGGGCGGTTGCCGGGATGACGGTCTTGAAGCCGGGCGCCATATAGCCGCCCCACACGCCGTGAATCTCGCAACTGGGGCGTGACCAAACCTGTTCCAGCACCGAGCGGCCTTCCTCGCCCGCCGGCTCCGACAGGCCGATATTGGCGAGAAACGCGTTCTCGTCGAATGGCAGGCGCGACCAGATATTGCGCACCGCTTCGGGCAGCTCCTCGACGCCGTCATAGAACCCGTCGATCGCAACGCCGCCATCGGGCCTGCGCAACGAGGCCAGGATGTCTGCCATCAGCGCCATCGCATTTCGCGCCGCATTGCCGAACATGCCCGAATGCAGGTCGCGATCGGCGCAGGTGATCGTCATTTCCTGGCCGACCAGTCCGCGCAGCATGGTGGTGATCGCGGGTGTCTTCGGGTCCCACATGTCGCTGTCGCAGACGAGCACGGCGTCGCACGTCAGTTCCCCAGCCGTTTCGTCGAGAAACGGGATCAGCGAGCGCGAACCGCTTTCCTCTTCCCCCTCGAACAGGAAGCTGACGCCCAGCGGCAAGGCGCCGCGCACCTCTGTCCAGGCGCGGCAGGCCTCTACGAAGGTCATCAGCGCTCCCTTGTCGTCGCTGGCCCCGCGCGCAACGATATGGGTGTCGCCATTGGGCGCGGGACGCAGGACCGGTTCGAAAGGATCGGAGTTCCACAGCGCAAGCGGGTCCGCCGGCTGCACGTCGTAATGGCCATAGAACAGCACGCGTGGGCCCTCGCCCGGCATGTGGCCGACGACCATCGGATGGCCCTTCGTGGCGCGCACGGAAGCATTGGCCCCGAAGCTGGCGAGATCGGCCGCAAGCCACTCGGCGGCGCGCCGGCAATCGTCTGCACGCGCCGGATCGGTGGAGACCGAGGGAATGCGGATCAGTTCGAACAGGCGCGCCAGTCGCTCGTCCACCGTCGCGTCGACATGGGCGAGAACGTCGTCCGGGCTCATGCCTTTCTCCGGTCGATTTCCACGATGCGGGCGTTGAATTCACCGGCGATTTGCAGCGCGTCGGCGACGACCTTCGGCGCTTCCAGCGTCTGCACCTCCCGATCGCGCATCAGCCACCGCCCGGCCACCATGACGTCGCGCACATCGCCCGGCATCGCGGCGAAGACCAGCGTCGCATAGATGTCGTAGACCGGCAGCAGACGCGGATCGTCGAGCGAGATGCGGATGAGGTCCGCCTGCTTGCCCGGCTCCAGCGAACCGATCCGCTGGTCCATGCCGAGCACCCTGGCGGCCTCAAGGGTCGCCATGCGAACCGCCTCGCAGGCCGGCATCGGCTTGCGGCTGTTGCCGAGCAGCTTCTGGAACATCGAGACGGGAGCAAACTGCGAGAACAGATCGAGGGTGTTGCCGCTCATCGGGCCGTCGGTGGCGATGCCGACCGGAATGCCACGGGCGCGCATCGCCTCGACCGGCGCGATGCCGCGCCCGGCCTTTGCGTTGGAGCGCGCATTATGCGCAACGCGCACGTCGGCCTCCGCCATGCGGTCCATGTCGGCGTCGCTGACAAACAGGCAATGCGCGGCGATCAGCCCCGGCTTGAGCAGGCCCGCCTTGTCGACCACCTGAACCGGGCGCATGCCATAACTCTTCTCTGCCCATTTGTTCTCGCTGACCATTTCGGCCATGTGAATCTGAACCGGAACGTCGGGATGGTCGTGCGACCAATGCGCAATGCGCGCCATCACCGGCACATCCGTCGAATAGGGAGCGTGCGGCGCGATCGAGGCAGTGACGCGGGGGTGACCGGCAAACATCTCCGCCAGTTCCTGCGTCAACGCAAAGCCCTCGTCGAAGGTCTTGTGGTCGGGCGCGGCGAAATCGGCGAGCGTCTGGCCGACCACGCCGCGCATGCCCGAGCGCTCGATGACGCGCCCGACCTCGGTCTCGAAATAGTACATGTCGGCGACCGTGGTGACGCCGCCACGGATCATCTCGAGCGCCGCAAGACTGGAGCCGGCGGCGACGGTCCGCGGCGTCACGCATTCGCGCTCCAGCGGCAGGACATAGCGGAACAGCCTGTCGTCGACATCCTCGCCGAGCCCGCGGAACAGCGTCATCGTCATGTGGCAGTGGCTGTTGACCATTCCCGGCATGACGAGATCGCCACCCATGTCGAGCGTCTCGCCGCCCTGCGGCGGCGTCCCCTCGCCCAGCGCCTGGATCGTGTCGCCCTCGATGGCGATCCAGCCATTGGCGTATTCGCTCAGCCCGGCGTCCATGGTCAGGATGCGGGCATTCGTCAACACAAGACTCATGCAGGTTTTCCGGGCAGGAGGCAGCATTGGTCGGCCTGGGGCACGAGCACGACCCGCTCGCCCGGCTCGAAAGGCTCGGACAGTGGGCCGTTTGCGACGATTTCCCCCGCCTCCGTCTGGCACCGGTACTGGTAGGCCCGTCCCAGATAGCTGCGCATGCCGAGTACCGCGGGAATGCCCTGCCCCTGACGCGCCACCAACATGCCCTCGGCCCGCGCGGCGAAAAGGAAATCCCGGCCCGGAACCGCATAAAGCGCGCGGTCAAGCTCCAGCGTCGCGCCGCCGGCCATCGAAACCGTGACGGCCTTGTCGCCCTCACCGACAATTTTCATCGCGATCATGTTCTCGAACCCGACGAAATCCGCGACAAAGGCGTTGGCGGGACGCGAATAGAGCACTTCGGGCGCGTCAAGCTGCATGATGCGGCCGGCGTTCATGATCGCGACCCGGTCGGAGATCGAAAAGGCTTCCTCCTGGTCGTGCGTCACATAAAGCGCGGTGGCGCCGCTGGCGCGCTGCAGGCGCCGGATTTCCACCCGCATGTCGACCCGCAGCTTGGCGTCGAGATTGGATAGCGGCTCGTCGAACATCAGCAGCGGCGGATCGATCACGAGCGCCCTTGCAAGCGCGACGCGCTGGCGCTGTCCGCCCGACAGATTGGCCGGATAGCGGTCGGCGAACCCGGTGAGGCCGACGCGCTCGATCATTTCGGCGGCCTTGGCCCGACGGCTGGACGCCGCCATCCCGCGCTGCTTGAGGCCGAAGGCGACATTGTCCATCACCGACAGGTGCGGAAACAGCGCATAGGTCTGGAACACCAGGCCGATGTCGCGCGCGTGGGCGGGCAGACGCGTCAGATCGCGGTCGCCCAGCCGGATGCAGCCGGAACTGGGTTCCAGAAACCCGGCAACGAGCCGCAACGTAGTGGTCTTGCCGCAGCCCGATGCGCCGAGCAGCGAGACCAGTTCGCCCTCGCCGACATGCAGCGAAAGGTTTTCCAGCACCTGCGTGGAGCCGTAATGGGCCGAGACATTTTCGAGGGCGAGGGAACGGGTCATTTGGTCAGGAAGGTAAGGCCGAGCGTCCATTCCACGACCGCCATCACGGCGACGGTCACGCCCATGAG
>JAUIBM010000265.1 GCA_030428345.1 Alphaproteobacteria bacterium
TGGACACTTTCGTCGACAGTTCCTGGTATTTTGCCCGCTTCACCGCGCCTCACGCCGCCGAGCCGACCGAACCGCGGATCGCCAATGCCTGGCTGCCGGTGGACCAGTATATCGGCGGCATCGAGCACGCGATCCTGCATCTGCTCTATTCCCGCTTCTTCGTGCGGGCGATGCGCGCCTGCGGCCATATCGGCCTCGACGAGCCGTTCAAGGGCCTCTTCACCCAGGGCATGGTAGTGCATGAGACCTATCGCCTCGGCCGCGACTGGGTGGCCCCGGCCGACATCCGCGTCACCGAGGCCGATGGCGTTCGCACCGCGACGCGCATCAGCGACGGCGCCGTGCTGGAAATCGGCTCGATCGAGAAGATGTCGAAGTCGAAGAAGAATGTCGTAGACCCCGACGACATCATCGCATCCTACGGAGCGGACACGGCGCGCTGGTTCATGCTGTCCGATTCGCCGCCCGAACGCGATGTGATCTGGACGGAGGCTGGCGTTGAGGGTGCGCATCGCTTCGTGCAGCGCATCTGGCGTCTCGTCGGCGAAGTAGCTGATTTGAAAGCAAAATCTGGAGAGGAGGCCGCGTCGGCGGGCGATATCCTGCGTGCGGCGCATCGCGCCCTGTCCCAGGTGAGCGAGATGATCCCGGCGCTGCGCTTCAACAGCGCCGTCGCGCAGCTCTATTCGTTGCAGAACACGCTGGAGGACGGCATCCGCGCCGTGCGGGCCGGAAAGCCGGCTCCCGGCCTCGTCGAGGCCACGCGACTCATGGTCCAGATGATTGCCCCGATGATGCCGCATCTGGCGGAGGAATGCTGGGCGGCGCTGGGCGGCGAGGGCCTTGTCGCGGCGTGCGAATGGCCGCAATTCGACCCGTCCCTGATTATCGAGGACGAAATCACCATTCCGGTCCAGGTCAATGGCAAGCGGCGGGCCGAACTGACGCTTGCAACCGACGCCACGCAGGACGACATTGTGGCTGCAACGCTGGCGCTGGATGTGGTACAGAAATTTCTGGAAGGGCGGGAGCCTAGGAAAATCGTTGTCGTGCCCAAGCGGATCGTCAATGTCGTCCTGTGAGCAGGGAAGCGGAAAACGAGCGATGAAGTCGAACGAAAGCGCATTTCGCGGCCTGTTTCGGGCTGCTGCCATTGTAGCGGTCCTGACGCTCGCCGGTTGCGTCTGGCAACCGCTCTACAACGACGGCTACGCTTCGTCGTCGCCGGGGGGCGCGCTCAGCCAGGTTTCCGTCAGCGAGGTTGATTCGCGAACCGCCCAGCAGGTTCGAAACCATCTGATTTTCCTGCTGCAGGGCGGCCGCGACGCCGTGAATACGCGCTATGAGGCGCGGATCCGGGTGCGCGCCGTCAACAAGGAACTGGCGGCGATCAAGGATGTCCGCGATTTCACCGCCGGTTCGGTGACGGTATCGGTGAGCTACGACCTGATCGACAAGACCACCAATACCCGGGTCGCCGGCGGATCGCGCACATCCTCCGCCCCCTATGACCGCACCAACCAGAATTTCGCCAATTCCCGCGCGGTGCGCGACGCGCAAAACCGCGCCGCACGCGATGTCGCCGAACAGCTTCGCCTCGCCATCGCCGCCGATCTCGCTGGCTGATGGCCGAGATCAAATCGGCGCAGGCTGACGCCTTCGTCGAAAAGCCGGACGGCGCCTATCGGGTCTTCCTGCTCTACGGCCCGGATGCCGGCCTGGTCTCTGAGCGCGCCGACATCCTGGCCACCCGCTTCGGCGTCGACCAGAACGACCCGTTTTCCCTCATAAGGCTGGACGCCGATCTCGTCGCCGCGGACCGATCGCGGCTCGCGGACGAAGCTCATACCGTCGGCATGTTCGGCGGTCAGCGCGTCATCCGCGTCAGCGGGGTGACTCGGCGAAATCTGGCCGACCCGGTCAAGTCGGTACTCGACCATCCACCGGTCGATTGCCGGATCATCATCGAGGCCGGCGACCTCAAGCGCGACGCGGGCCTGCGAAAGCAGGTGGAGAAATCGAAATCCGGAGTCGCCATTGCCTGCTATCCGGACGGCGACCGCGAGATCGATCGCCTGATCTCCGCCGAGATGCAAGCCGCCGGCCTTTCCATCGACGCCGAATCGCGGCAGACGCTGCGCGCCCTGCTCGGCTCCGACCGGCGCGCCTCGCGTAACGAAATCACCAAGCTGGCTCTGTATTGTTACGGAAACGAAAGGGTTACCGTCGACGATGTGCTCGCCATTATCGGCGACACTGCGGCGCTGGCGGCCGACGGCGTGATTGATGCGGCGATTGTCGGTGACATCGCCGCGCTGGAAAACACGCTCGGCCGCGTCACGGCCTCCGGCGTCTCGCCCGATATGATCGTGATTGGCGCCCTGAGGCATTTCCAGGCGCTGCAGGTCGCGCGTTACCGGTTCGACAATGGCGGCGGCCCGGCAGGCGCGATCATCGGCGCCCTGCGTCCGCCGCTGCATTTTTCGCGGCGGCCCGCCTTTGAGAAGGCTTTGCGCATCTGGCGGGCGGACCGGATCGAGGCGGCGATCGCCCGGCTCGACCGCGCCTCGCTGCAGGCGCGCGCCGATTCACGCCTGGCCCCGGCGATCGCCGATTCGGCGCTGCTTGCGATCGCGCTGGAAGCCGCCCGCGCGGTGCGGCGCCAGGATTGAACGGAAACGCCCTAGGCGTTCTCGAGCTTGCGGCAGACTTCGTCCAGTTGCTCAAGGGTCCGGTACTTGATGCGGATGTCGCCGGCGCCGCCATCCTTCCAGTTCACCGAAACCTTGAGGCCGAGCGCGTCTTCCAGCCGGCGCTCCAGCGCCTGGGCGTCGACGCTCTTGGTCTCCGGGGCCCGCTGCGCCGGTCTTTCGGGAGTTTCCGCGCGTTGATGCGCTTCCTGGGCGAGCGCTTCCGCCTGGCGGACGGAAAGACCGTCGCGAACGATCTTCTCGGCCAGTTTCTGCGGCTCGGCCGAAGTAATCAGCGCGCGGGCATGTCCGGCCGACAACTCGCCGTCATTGACCAATTGCTGGATTTCCTCCGGCAGCTTGAGCAATCGCAAGGTATTGGCCACATGGCTGCGGCTCTTGCCGATCACATTGCCCAGATCGGCCTGGCTGTATTCATATCCCTCGATCAACTGCTGGTATCCGCGCGCTTCCTCCAACGGATTGAGGTCGGCGCGCTGGACATTCTCGATGATCGCCAGTTCCAGGGCCTGCCGGTCCTCAACCTCGCGAATGACCACCGGCACCTCATGCAGGCCGGCCAGTTGCGCCGCGCGCCAGCGCCGTTCCCCCGCGATGATTTCATAATGGGTCTCGCCAGACAGGGGCGTTACCGAACTCATGCGCGCCGGGCGAACCAGGATCGGCTGCACGATGCCGTGCTCGCGAATGGAGCGCGCCAGATCCTCAAGGTCGCTCTGGTCGAAATGCCGGCGCGGATTGTTGGCGTTCGCGCGGATATGCTCGATCGGCGCCTTGCGGTCCGGCCTGAAGTCGGTCTGTTGCCGGCCCGCCACGCCCGAGGGGTCGACATCGCCGATCAGCGCCGCCAGGCCCCTGCCCAAACGCTTGCGCGAACTATCGTCAGCCATTCCATGCACTCCGCTTAATACGCCGAACCAGGTCGGATTCGTTTCGCATCTGAATCGATCAGGCCGCGACCAGCCCGCGCTCCCGCTTGATCACTTCCGAGGCAAGCCGCAAATAGGCCTGGCTGCCGCTGCATTTCAGATCGTAGAGAATTGCCGGCTTGCCGTAGGACGGCGCTTCCGAGATCCGGACATTGCGCGGAATGACGGTATCGTAGACCTTGTCCCCCATGAACTGCCGCACATCCTCGACCACCTGGTCCGACAGATTGTTCCGGCTGTCATACATGGTCAGGACGATGCCATGCAGTTCAAGCTGCGCATTGATGGAGGAACGGACCTGTTTCAGCGTCTCCAGCAATTGCCCCAGACCCTCGAGCGCGAAGAATTCGCACTGCATCGGTACCAGCAAGGCGTGGGAGGCGCCGAGTGCGTTCAGCGTCAGCAGGTTCAGCGAAGGCGGGCAATCCATCAGCATGTAGTCGAAGCGCAGCGGGGATTGCATATAGCCTTCGATCGCCTTGCGCATGCGATAGGCGCGGTCCGGCGAGCCGGCGATCTCCATCTCGACGCCCAGCAGGTCCAGCGTCGACGGCGCCAGATAGAGGCGCGGCACCGCAGTGGGCATGTAGGAATCCTTCAACCGCGCCCGCCCGGTGAGCAGGTCATAGGTGGAGGTGTCGCGCGCGTTCTTGTCGATGCCCAATCCGGTGGAGGCGTTTCCCTGGGGATCGAGATCGAGGATCAGCACCGTCTTCCCGACAGCGGCGAGAGCCGTCGCCAGATTGATGGTTGTCGTGGTCTTGCCCACGCCGCCCTTCTGGTTGGCGATGGTGATGACTCTGGAACTGGTCTGTGCAGCCATTTTGACGCTTCCGTGGACGAGGCAAAATTCGCAAGCGGCGGCTCGGCCCCCGCACAGTAGTGTAACAGCCAACGCGTTGAAATCCCGCGCTTATCAGCTGCCGACCGACACCAGATTCCTGATTTCCAGCAACACTGAGCCGATCTCGATCCTGCTATCGTGTACTACCAGATCGAACTGCCACAAACCATCGCATTCTCGGAGCTCGGTCTCGAAATCGCGTCCCTTATGGAACAATCCGACCGCTCCGGAGGCCAGAATCGGCGACGCCAGACCCAGCAATTGAACCAGCGGCGCAAGCGCCCTTGCTGTCACAATCTGCGGCTTTTCCGCCAAATCGGCGATATGTTTCGCAACCGATTCGATTCGCTCTCCATGCACGGTCGCCCTCGCTCCGGTCTCGCGGGCGACACTCCTCAAGAACGCACATTTCTTGTGGATGCTTTCGACCAGGTGGTGATTCTTACCCGATTCGCCCGCATTGGCGATAGCGATTGCCAAGCCGGGGAAGCCTCCGCCGCTTCCCAGATCGGCCCAGACACCGGCCTGCGGGAACAAGGCGAGGCATTGAAGGCTGTCCGCAACGTGCCGCGACCAGAAATCGGTCAGTGTCCGAGGCCCGACAAGATTGGTCTTTTTCTGCCAGCGCACCAATTGATCGCGGTAGATGCCGAACCGCTCCAGTGTTTCACGTGAAACGGGATGGATCGATTCGAGCAGCGCGAGCTCCTGCGGATGCGGCAGAGAGGTCATCGGC
>JAUIBM010000266.1 GCA_030428345.1 Alphaproteobacteria bacterium
TGCCGCCGAGGATGCCGAAGATCGACTGCACGAAAAACGGCGGCTCGATCATCCCCCGGTCGGCGAAGTGCGCAAGGTTGTAGAGATGGCCGACGTCGTAGCATTCGAATTCGAACCGGGTGCCGTGCTCCGACAGTTCGGTGACGGCGCGTTCGATCTGGCTGAAGGTGTTCGACAGGATGAAGTCCGTCGTCATCTCGAGATAGGGCCGTTCCCAATCATGCTGAAATCCGCCGCGCCTGGCCGCGCCCGAAATGTTGAAGTTGAACGAGCCCATGTTCATGGAGGCTATCTCGGGCTTGAAGTGGTTCGCCGCGGCCAGGCGCTGATCCATGGACATGCCGAGGCCGGCGCCGGTGGTGATGTTGATGATCGCGTCGCACCCGTCGCGGATGACCGGCAGGAATTTTTCGTATTCCGCGATGTCCTGCGTGGGTTTTCCGGTGCCGGTTTCGCGAGCGTGCAAATGCAGGATCGCCGCTCCTGCTTCGGCCGCGCCGATGGCCTGGGCGGCGATGTCCTCGGCCGTCACCGGGAGGTGTTCGGACATCGAGGGCGTATGGATCGACCCGGTCACGGCGCAGCTGATGATGACTTTTCCGGCGCGTCTCATGGTAAGCTCCTCCTGGTGGTGTCAGCCGCGCGCCGCGATGGCTTCGTGCAGCGCAAGCACGTTGCGGGCCTGTTTCAGATGCGGGATGTCGATCATCTTGCCGTTCAGCCCGACAGCGCCGGTGCCGGGGCTGGCGTCGAAGGCCGCGATGACCTGACGGGCGTGCTCGACCGCCTCGGGCGAGGGGGCGAAGGAATCGTTGATCGGATCGACCTGCGCCGGATGGATGGCGATGCGACCGGCAAAGCCCTCATCGGCTGCGCGCGAGGACGACTGCCGCAGCCCGGCCTCGTCGCGGAAATCGACGTACAACGTGTCGATGGCCGCCACACCGGCGGCCCTGGCCGCGAGCAGGACCTGCACGCGCGCCAGCTTGTAGACCAGCGCCCATTCGCCGGTCGCCGGATCGAGATTGGTGCTGGCCCCGATCGCGGCCGAGAGGTCTTCCGCTCCCCAGGTCAGGCCGATCAGCCGGGGCAGGGGACGATCGGCAAATTCAGTCAGCTTCAGCGTCCCTGCTGCGGTTTCCGTCGCCACCGGCAGAATGCGGGTCGATCCTGCGGGAATGGCGTGCGCCGCCTCGAACGCGTCGAGCCAGAGGGAAAGTACGCGCACGTCGTCCGCGCAGGCGGTCTTGGGGATCATGATCCCGTCCGGGGCGCCGGGCATGACGCCGGAAAGGTCTTCCAGGGCGCCTTCGCCAAGCGGGTTGATCCGCACATAAAGCAGCGACTTGCGTCCGTCGCGCGGTCGGGCGGAAAGATGCGCCAGCACTTTTTCGCGCGCGTCGGCCTTGGCCTGCGGCGCGACTGAATCCTCCAGGTCCAGGATCAACGCGTCCGCGCTCGATCCGTCGGCCTTGCCCAGCTTCTTTTCGCTGTCGCCGGGGATGAACAGCCAGGAACGGGGGATCATCTCGATCATGCCGCATCCCCGGCCGGCCGCTTCAGCTGAAGTCCGGACCGCTTGCACGAGGCGACCAGTTCGCCGGTCTGCTTGTAGGCGCGGTGCTGGAACGTGACGATGCCGGCATTCGGGCGCGATCTCGACTCGCGCAGCTCAAGCACTTCGGTCTCGACGCGGATCGTGTCGCCGTGGAACAGCGGCGCCGGAAAGCGGACCTCGTCCCAGCCGAGATTGGCCACCGCCGTGCCAAGGGTCGTATCGCCGACCGAAATCCCCACGACCAGCCCGAGGGTGAAGGCCGAGTTGACCAGGCGTTGGCCGAATTCGGTCTGGGTCCGGCAATATTCCTCGTCGAGGTGCAACAGGGCCGGGTTGTGCGTCATCGAGGAGAAGAGAACATTGTCCATCTCCGTGATCGTGCGGGACTGGACATGCCTGAAGATCTGGCCGACCTCGAGTTCGTCAAAAAATACGCCCGGCATTTCATTAGGCTCCTTGCATTTGAATGGGGGGAAGGGCCGCAGCGCAGGCCATTGGCGTCTTCCGCTTTGGCGGCATCATCGGATCAACTCACCACGCCGCCGAGGCGCAGCTTCCCTATCTCCTCGGCGGAATATCCGGCGCCCCCGAGGATTGCGTCCGTGTGCTCTCCGAGGCGGGGTGGCGGCCTGCTCGCGCCGCGCGGCCGCCCGACGAACCGCACCGGCTGGGCGATGCCGCGCATCAATCCCGCGCCCGGCTTTTCGTATTCGAGAAAAATGTCCGATTGCCTGGAATGGGGATGGTCGAGCAGGGCGATCAGGTCGTTGATCGGCGAGCAGGGCACACGCGCCCTGGAAAGCTCCGCGTCCCAGAAGGCCATCGTGCGTTTGGCGATGGCGGCGCTGACGATCGCCAGCGTGGCGTCGCGGTTTTCGACCCTTGCCGCGTTCGTGGCGAAGCGGGGATCTTCGACGCAGGATTGAAGCCCGGCGATGGCGCAAAACTTGCGCCACAACGAGTCGTTGGCGACCCCGATCATGACAGTGCCGTCCGAGGCGTCGAACACCTGGTAGGGGCAGAGGGACTCGTGGCTGGTCCCGAAGCGGGGCGGCAGTTTCCCGCGCTCCCAATAGCTCTGGATATTGTAGCCCAGCAGCCCCACGGCGGTCTCGTACAAGGAAACCTCGACCGCCTCGGCCGACCCGGTCCGCTCACGCGCGAGAAGCGCGGCGAGGATTCCCGAAAGCGCGTGGAAGCCCGTCGCCTGGTCGATCGGGGAGATGGGACTGCGGACATGGGGTCCGCCCTCCTCGCCGGTCATCGCCATCATCCCGCTGAACGCCTGGAGGATCACGTCATAGCCGGGCGCATCCTTCATGGGGCCCGTGCGGCCGAAGCCGGAGATCGAACAATGCACCAGACGCGGATTGACTCCTTGCAGCGTGGCGCGGTCGATGCCCAGTCGTTCGGCAACGCCCGTGCCGAAACTCTCTATGGCGACGTCGCAATCCGCCGCCAGCCTGTGCGCGACGCCGCGGCCGTGATCGCGCTTCAGGTCGATGACGATGCTGCGCTTGCCCCGGTTCGCGCTCATGAAGACCGCGCCCAGGCCCGGCGCATGGAAGGGCGGCCAGCCGCGCGTATCGTCGCCGCTGCCGGGCGCCTCGACCTTGACGACGTCTGCGCCCATATCCGCCAGATATTGGGCGCAGAGCGGGCCGGCCAGGACCTTGGAGAAATCCAGCACGCGCAGGCCCGCCAGCGGAAGCGATGGATTGGTGCGTGGGCAGGTCATCAGCCGCTCAACTCATCCGACGACGGGGCAGGGGCCATTGCGCAGGCCGGTCATTGGTCTGATGTATGCGGCGAAAGTCTTGGAGGACGGAAT
This sequence comes from Alphaproteobacteria bacterium, assembly GCA_030428345.1. Lineage (GTDB taxonomy): Bacteria > Pseudomonadota > Alphaproteobacteria > Rhizobiales > Rhizobiaceae > BOKV01. The sequence goes on from JAUIBM010000266.1 coordinate 3,390, forward strand.
CCGACAGCCCGCGAATCCAGGGGCTCTTGATCCATTGGAAGCCGGAAACACCATTACGCGGCCCTCTCTTGCGCGCCAAGCCATGAGTTAGTACGGTAGTATACTAAATTTGGCCCGTCAATGGTCTGACCAATAAACCGGTGGCTCCCGTGCTCTTGCGCCTGCTGAATTCGGGGGGATTGTCAGCCTTCGATGTCGCGCGTCAGCCGCGAATAGCTGGTCAGGTGCGCTTCCATCGCGAGGGCCGCGCCCTCGGCGTCGCGCGCGCGCAGCGCGGACATGACATCCTGATGCGCGGAAATCGCCCGTTGCCGGTTTTCCGGCGTCGTCACCTTCTCATACTCGGTCGAGCTCGAGGCGATCGACAATACCGGTTCGATGAGGGCGAGCAGCGGCTCGTTCCCGCTCACCCGGGCGATGGCAAGATGCCAGTCGTAATTGGTCTGCCGGTAAACCTTGATGTCGCCGGCCGAGGCGATGAATTTCTCGTGCAGCGCCTCGATGCCGCCCATCGCCGTTTCCGTCATGTTTCGCACGGCAAGCCGGGCGAGCATCGGCTCGATCGCGGAGCGGCAGTCGAGGATCGCGCTGAGCGACACGCCGTTGGCCCGGACAAAAATATCGACCAGATGCACCAGGCGATCCCGGCGCGGGACGATCACCCGGCAGCCGCCGAAGCGGCCGCGATTGACCTCGACCAGGCCTTCGGCCTCGATCTCGCGAATTGCTTCCCTCACCGAGCTCCGGCTGAGGCCATAATCGTCGCCGAGCGACCTTTCGGAGGGCAGCAGCTGGCCGGGCCGTATCGCGCCGGTGAGTATCTTCCGTCGAAGATCGTCCCGCAATGTCTCTCTGGAATAGGTGTGCGAGGCGGGTTTCGATTCGACGGCCAAAGCCGGGCCTCCCTGCTGTTCAGGCCATGCTATTATGACTTGCGCCTCCCGGCAAACCGGCTGCAAGGGCGATGGCGACATGGAGCCGCGTCGGCTTGCGCCCGTGGCATTCTTGCCGGTTCGGGTCTTGCGCTTCACTTCACTCAATGTGCGACCCGAACCCGTATTCTTCTCCTGGTTCAACCCATGCGCTTCGCCCTTCGGGCTCATGGTGCGTTTTCCACAACACACGCCTCCGCGGCCACGCGGCGGGTCCCGCTTGTGGCATCGCCCGCTCCCTTCTCATCGGTCATCGTCGGACCATCCGCGCGGCGAACGGTCTTCGCCGTTCGCTTGCCGCGCTCCTATCCGACGATCCATACCGTTGCCTTGTCGCATCGCTGCCTTCGGCGAAAGGTAACGGAATGGATCCTCGGGTCACGGCTTCGCCGGCCCGAGGACGACCGGAGTAAATTGGCTCGCCATTCCACAACACATGCCTCTGCGTTCACGCGGCTGAAAAAGCCCGTGGGATGAGTAGTTTTTGTTGGGTTCGGATCTTGCGCTTCGCTTCGCTCAACGTGCGATCCGAACTTTATTCCGGTCCAAATCTTGCGCGTAAACACGTGCGATTTGGACAGTTCAAACCGCACGTTGAGCCCGCAGGGCGAAGCGCAAGGTTTGAACCCAAAACTACAGACTGCGGGGCATCCAATGGCTGCCTCTCAGGGTAGTTCTATGTGGCATCCATCGGATGCCCCGCGGCGGAGATCGTGGACGCCTTGTGGCGCCTTGCACCCTTTCGGCCCCGCAGCTCTGCTACGGTTACAGCCTACTTATACGCGCCCTGCAGGCCTTTCCCGGGTCCGACACCCGCTTCCAGCCGCTCCGCAGCTGTTCCGACCCGGGAGGCTTCGGTGGCCTTCCGTCGTCCGCGTGCCGGAACAGTG
>JAUIBM010000267.1 GCA_030428345.1 Alphaproteobacteria bacterium
CTGACGTGGACGGCCGTCTCTCCGGTACCGATGGCAGCGCTCAGAAACAGCCCGGGGGTCAGGTCGGACCAGTTGGGTACGTTCAGGTAAACCCCGCGATGGCCCCAACCCAGGGCCACAAACTCCGCTCCCTCCGTACTCTGGGGAAAGTGGTCCGAGGGGAACCACTTGCGCCAGTCCCCGTAGGGCAAGGCAAGGTCGGTGTGCACCCCGTTGGAGCGGACGAAGATTTTGACATCGGATCCGGTCTTAGAGGAGCCTGCGGGAACCGCTCCCAGCCCCACTGCCAGGAGCAGATAGAGCATAGGGGCAAAGGCGAGGAGCCCGACTCCACGCAGGACCAAACGGCGGAGTTTGCGAGCGCGGTCCAACTTTCAATACCGAAGCGGTTCGGGTTTCCACTGCTCCATCTGGATGCGCCACTGGTCCAAGCAGTCCCGAACCTCCCGCCACAGATTGTCGTGACTCATGTCCAGGGTTGCTTCCAGGCGGTTCGCCAGGGTTTGGTAGAACGTCTCGGCTCTGGTCCCGTGCCAGTAAAGCCCGTTTCTTCGCCGGATCTCCACCATCAAATTTCCCAGAGTCTCCCTGGCCTGGGGGAGTGCCTTGGAAGCCCGCACCTGAGTCAGCAGCTCGTGCACAGCCAGCAAAACGGAATAAAGCTCACTGTCGTTGACGCTGGCCAGATGAATGTTGGGGCAGGCGTCCTCGGCGATGCGGTAGAGGCCCTCCAGTCCAAGGAAGAGGAACCCACCGGGGTTCTGGTGAGCTTGAACCACTTCAGCTCCGGTTCCGGCGGCCAGGGCGCGGGCGACCTCCAGGGCTTGTTCGAGATTCAGGTAGGCCTTGGCCGGCACGCCCAGACTGGGCCCGATGACGTGACCGGCCACGGAACCCGCGGCGAGGCGGTCGTAATCGTCTTCGGCCCAGCCGAACGCTTCTTCGGACTGGATACGTCGCGGGTCCTCGCTCTCTTCGCGGCTTCCGGCGAGCCTGCACGCACACCGGCAAGATTGCCCCCGATGACCTCCTCGATCTGCTCCTTGATGCGGTCCGGCTCGGCGGCCGGCAGATCGACCTTGTTGAGGACGCAGACGATCTCGTGATCGTTGTCGAGCGCCTGATAGACATTGGCCAGGGTCTGCGCTTCCACGCCCTGGCTGGCGTCAACCACCAGCAGGGAGCCCTCGCAGGCCGAAAGCGAGCGCGAAACCTCATAGGCGAAGTCGACATGGCCAGGCGTGTCCATCAGGTTCGACTTGCCATGGTCGATATGGGCGACAATCGAAAAATTGCGGATGTTTTCGCGCGGGGTAGCTGTCATGGGCGCGATTTAGCAGGACCTGCAAAAAGGGCAAGACCGATAACGCGGTGGAAGGTCCCTCTTGCGCGTCGAACCTCCACCGGCAATGCTGCCGCAGCGGAACCAGGAGGGGGAAGGGGATGCTCGGCACGATTCTGATCACGATCGCGTTTGTGGCCGGCACGGTGGCGCTTGCCTTGGCGAGCTATTTCGGCATGCGCGCCCTTGTGAACAGCGATGTCGGGAGCGATTCGCGCGATCTGGCCGGTTCGGTCATCTTCCGTGTCTCGGCGCTGCACGGCCTGATCCTGGCGCTGGTCTTCGCCCAGGAAATGGTCGGCTACCAGAAGCTGGAGATCTATTCTGTCGAGGAGGCCACGGCGATCGCCGACCTCTATAACGACATTTCCCGCTACGGGGCGCCCGCGCGCGTCGAGGTTCAGCAGGCGTTGACGGATTATGTGCGCGTCGTCGTCGACGAGGAATGGGCGCTGCTCGGCGCCGAAAAGCGGCTTACGTCCAAGGGCTGGCAATTGCGCGAGAAGATCTACCTCGCCATCCTCGATCTGGAGCCCACGACGCCCAGGCAAACCGACCTGCGCCGGCACATGGTCGAAAAGGCGCAGAAGATCGCGGAACTGCGCCAGGATCGCGAGAACATGGCGCTGCATCCGGTCAGCATGATGTTCTGGTGCGCGGCCGTGCTGGGCGTCGTGCTGGTGACGATTCCCTATTTCATCTTCGCGCCGACACCGCTCAATGTCGCCTTGCTGGGGGTCTATGGCGCCTTCACGGGTGTCGTCATGCTGTTCATCTACGCGTTTTCCAATCCCTATTCGCCGCCCGGCGACGTGCGCCCCGCCGCCTTCGAGCGCCTGCTGGAGACCGAGATCGGGCAGCCGCCCATACCCTGATCGTCAAGCCTTTACCGCCAGAACGGGCGGGCGGAGGCAAATTCGCGCCACGCGGCGACAAGTTCGTCCTCACAGGCCAGCAGGGCATGGCCGTACCATCCGCGCACCAGCGCCGCGCCATGCGCGGCCGCGCCGTCCCCGCCCGCGATTTCGGCGGCCAGCACCTGCGCCACATGCGCGTCGTTCGCAGCGCCCATGTCGTCCTGAAGGCGGGCGAGCCGCCGGCTCCATCGCGCCGCTTCCTTGGCCTCGAACAGATCCTGGAAGAAATCGCAGGCATAGCGCAGCTTCTTCACCGCGATGCGGACGCGGTGGCGCTTCGGCCATGACAGCTTCGCGAAGCGCTTGCCGCGCGTCAGCACTCTTGCGTGGCGGCGCTCGATCACCCGCGCGGCCGCGGGCTTCAACTGCTGCTCGCCGCCGCGCGCCAGGATCGCGCCCGAATGCGCCAACCCCAGCATGTCGATGAGCAGGCGAGCGCATTCCGGGCCGGCCGCCAATTGGCGCGCATCGTCCTGGGCGCGGCTGCGGCGCGCCTGCGCCGCCCGCATCAACCCGGCCAGCGCGGCGTCATCGCCCAGCCCTGACAGAACCGGCGGCAGCGTCTGCGTCACGAACACGTCGAGGTCGCGCGCCGGCCCCAGATGCGAGAGCGCCGACTTTGCAGCCGCGTCGAGCGCCAGGGCGGCCGGGTTGAGTGACTCGCGGAAAAGGCCGAGCCCGGATCGCATCCGGCGCAGCGCCACCCGCATCTGGTGCACGCCCTCGGGAGCCGGGCCGTCGCGCACGCAAGCCAGATTGGCGGCGAGATGGCTCGCGCCCGAGGCGATGATCGCCGCGAGCGCCTGGTCGAGCGTCGAATCGGGGCGGAGCGCGATCCTGCCGCTGCGCGCTGCAACGGCCATCCCGCCATTGGCCAGGTCCCGACCGCGCCGCGCCTTCGACTGCGATTCGAACCGAAGATCGCGGCCTTCGAGCATCTCGCCGACGAATCTCAGCAATGCGCCGGCATCGCCCGACTTGAGTTCGAATTCGAGTTCGCAAACCGGCGCCTCGCGATCCCCGGCGACGAGGCGTCCTTCATCCAGCGCCAGTTCGATGCTCACTCCATGCGCCTCGACAAGCCGGGTGCGCCGCGCAATCTCGCTGGCAAAGCGGCAGGTGAGGCCACCCGACGCCAGTTTCGATACCTCGCGCCGGGGCGCGTCATAGGGCAGAAGCGCGATGTCGACGTCCGGCGCTTCCAGCGGGGTCGTCCACTCGCCGCGCCGGATCGGGTCGGCGAAATCGCGTTTCAGCGTCAGTTCCTGTCCGCGCCGCATCTGCCGGACCCGCAACGTGTAACCCTTGCGCCAAAGGGCGTCGTCCGGCGTATCGTAATAGCGGGACACGAGCCTGGCCGATTTTCCGCGACCGGCCCCGGCCGCGGCAAAGACGGCCGCCAGTTCGGCGCGCCGGCCGGCCAGCTTGATCTCGATTTCCTCGCCCATGGCGCAGCCTTTCCTTGCCGCTCAAGCCTAACCCATCCGGCCATGGGGGCATACTATCGCGGAACGTTCCGCAATTTGAATGCCACCGGCCCCTTCTGCTGCGTCAATTGGCGATTTCCTACGGGGGGCGCGGTCTGTCATAATGACGCGGGGAAAGAATTTCGGAGCATTTCATGTCGTCGCTTGCGCCTGTCGGGTCCGCCACAAGTTTTGCCGACCTGTTCACGCCAAAACTCGTGACCGTGCTGCGCGAGGGCTACGGCCTCAAGCATTTGCAGACCGACGCCATTGCCGGGTTGACAGTCGCCATCGTCGCGCTGCCGCTTTCGATGGCGATCGCAATCGCCTCGGGCGTGGGACCCGAACGCGGCCTGTACACCGCGATCATCGGCGGATTTCTCGTCTCCGCGCTCGGCGGCAGCCGCTTCCAGATCGGCGGCCCCGCCGGCGCCTTCATCGTCCTCGTCGCCGCAACCGCCGCCCGGCACGGCGTCGACGGCCTGATCCTGGCGACCTTCCTCTCCGGCATGGCGCTTACGGTCGCGGGCTATCTGCGGCTCGGCAGCTATATCAAGTTCATTCCCTATCCGGTCACCGTCGGCTTTACCGCCGCGATCGGCGCGACGATCTTCGCCAGCCAGCTGCACGACCTGTTCGGCCTCACGCTCGACGGCCCGGAACCCGGCGCGATCGCGCAGAAACTTCAGGCGCTCTGGGCGGCGGCTCCCACCGTCAGCCCCTCGGCGGTGGGTCTCGCCGTGCTGACCATCGCCATCATCCAGGGCCTGCGCGCCACGCGGCCGGGATGGCCGGGAATGCTGATCGCGGTGGCGGCGGCGTCGCTGGTCGCCCTGGCGTTTTCGCTTCCGGTGGAGACGATCGGCACGAAATTCGGCGGCATTCCGCGCACGCTGCCCCTGCCGAGCCTGCCCGCCTTCAGTGTCGAGAAGGTGCTCGCCGTCCTGCCCGACGCGCTGTCCTTCGCACTGCTCGGCGCGATCGAATCGCTGCTCTCGGCCGTTGTCGCGGACGGGATGAGCGGTCGGCGGCATCGCTCCAATTGCGAACTGGCGGCGCAAGGCTTCGCCAATATGGGAAGCGCGCTGTTCGGCGGCATCTGCGTCACCGGCACCATCGCGCGCACCGCGACCAATGTGCGCGCCGGCGCGCGCGGCCCGGTCTCGGGCATGCTGCATTCGCTGTTCCTGCTTGGATTCATGGCCCTCGCCGCGCCGCTCGCCGCCTATATTCCGCTCGCCGCGCTCGCCGGCGTGCTGGCGCTGGTCGCCTGGAACATGATCGAGAAGCACGCCATCTACCAGATCTCGCGCGCCTCCAGCGGCGACGCCGTCGTGCTGGCGGCGACCTTCTTCGTCACGCTGGCGCGCGACCTCACGGAGGGAATCATCGCCGGCTTCGTCCTCGGGGCGCTTCTGTTCATCGATTCTGCTGATCCCAAGCCTAGCATGTTAAGGGACCGAGTTCGCTGCAATTCGCTTCTA
>JAUIBM010000268.1 GCA_030428345.1 Alphaproteobacteria bacterium
CTATCTGGAGGCGATCCTGCGCACCTATAACCTGCTCGGACGGCGGGACAACAAGTACAAGGCACGCATCAAGATCCTGGTCCACGAGGAAGGGATCGAGAGCCTGCGCGCGGCGGTGGAGGCGGAATTCGAGCGCCAGATGGCGGAAGCCGGCGGCCCCCGGATCCAGCCCGACCCGGACGAGATTGCCCGGATCGCCGCCTATTTCGCGCCCCTGTCAGGCGATGGAAGCTTCGGCCTGCTTGATGACGCAGCCCTGGTGCGCGTCGCTCCCGGCAAGGCTCTGGTCGTCACTCAGGACGCGATTGCTGGCGGTGTACATTTCCTTCGCGACGACGACCCGTCATCGATCGCCCGCAAGGCCTTGCGGGTCAATCTGTCTGATCTCGCGGCAAAGGGAGCAACGCCCTCCGCCTTTTCGCTGGCGCTCGGCCTGCACGAGGATTGGGACGAGGCCTGGATCGCCGGCTTCGCGAACGGGCTGGCGCTCGACTGCCAGGAGTTCGGCCTGTCCCTCTCCGGCGGCGACACCTTCCGCGCCAAGGACGGTCCGGTGATCTCGATCACCGCCTGGGGCGAAATGGATCCGGAAGACTACGCCTCGCGCCTTGGCGCCCGTCCCGGCGACCGGCTCTATGTCACCGGCACGATCGGCGATGCGGCGCTGGGGCTGAAGGTTCGCCTGGGCGAGCCTGACTATTGCGCGCTGGCCGGCGCGGGCAGTCTGCTCGAACGCTATCTGCTGCCCGCCCCGCCGGTCGCCTTCGCGCCGAATGTGGCCCGGTTCGCGTCCGCGGCCATGGATATCTCGGATGGTCTGGTCGGCGATCTGCAAAAGCTGGCCCGGGCTTCGGGCGTCGATTTCGAAATCGCGCTCGATGCGGTGCCGTTTTCAGCTTCGACGAAAGAAGCGCTCGCCTTGCCGGGCGCGCTCGAGGCCGCGCTGACGGGCGGCGACGACTATCAGATCCTGCTGACTGTTCCCGAAGCCCTGTGCGGAGCCTTCGAGGCGACGGTCCGCCATGGCGATATCCTTGCAAGCCTGCTAGGCGTTGCAAAAAAGGGGGAAGGGCGCGTTGCCGTGGTCTTGCCCGACGGGGAGGCAGTGCGGGTCGCGCGCACCTCCTTTGCCCATTTCGAACCCTCACGGGGACCGTCATGACAGAAGCTGCAATTCTCACCCCCGAGGCCGAAAACAAGGTCGCGTTTCGAAACGCCGTGCTCTATGCGGCCATGCAGGCGATGTCGGGTGCCGCCGCGCCGATCAACATCGCCTTGGGCGGCCTGGCGGGAAGCTATCTGCTCGCCGAGGACAAGTCGCTGGCGACAGCGCCTGTCACCGGATTCAATGTCGGCGTCGCTCTCGCGGCCTTGCCGGCGGCGGCGCTCATGCGGCGCGTCGGACGACGCAACGGCTTCATGGTTGGCGCGATGATCGGCATTGCCGGCCTGCTGACCTCGGCCGCAGCACTCATTTTTCACTCATTCGTCCTCTTGTGCGTCGGCCTGATGATCAGCGGCGCAGCCAACGGCTTCGGCCAGCAATACCGGTTCGCTGCCGCCGATCGCGGAACGCCCGATTTTCGCGTCAAGGCAATCTCCTATGTGCTCGTCGGCGGCATTTTTGCTGCGTTTATCGGCCCGCAGGTCGTGCTCTTCGCGCGCGATCTGCTCGCCCCCGTGCCATTTGCCGGAGCGTTTCTGGCCGGCACGGCGCTGTTCGCCCTCTGCATCGTCTTCATTTCCTTCCTGGAGCCCTCGACGCCTGCCTCGCGCGCGGCGGACGCTGCGGCCAATACCGGTGTTGCCAGGCCTCTGATCGAGATCGTCAGCCAGCCGCGCTTCATCGTCGCGGTAGTTTGCGGCGTCGGTTCCTTTGCGATCATGAGTTATGTCATGACAGCTGCCCCGCTCGCCATGATCTATTGCGGCTATACGGTCGACCAGTCGACGCTCGGCATCCAGTGGCACGTACTGGCGATGTTCGCGCCGAGCTTCTTTACCGGAAGATTGATCGCCAGATTTGGCAAGGAACGCATTGTTGCCCTCGGAATGTTCATTCTGGTTGCCTGTGCTGTCGTCGCGTTGGCCGGCGTGACGCTGGCGAATTTCTGGATCGCGCTCGTGCTTCTGGGCATTGGCTGGAACTTCGGCTTCATCGGCGCGACAGCCATGGTGACCGACACCTATCGACCCGAGGAAAAGGCCAAGGCGCAGGGCGCAAATGACTTCATCCTGTTCGGAACCGTGGCGTTCGCTTCGCTGATGTCGGGCCAGACGCTCAATGCCTTTGGCTGGAGCGGCGTGAACCTTGTGGTCTTCCCGGTGACCGCAATCTGCCTGATTGCGCTTGCAGCGCTCGTCTTCCACGACCATCGCAGTCGTGGCTAGAGCCGCCTAACCCTTCAATTTTCCGCCACTTTTGCGCTGTGTGTCAGTTTTGTGACGCAGTTGCGGTTTGACGCATCGTAACATTCGCATATAGAATGACGTCAGGTGGAGTGGACAAAAATGGTTTATATTCCAAGGCTTGACGAGCGCCTGACCGGCTTGGTTGTCGGCAGTTCGGCGCGTGTTGAAGTCCCCAAGAACGGCATCATTCTGAAAGGCGGTAAATCTGCGGACGGAATGATTTTTCTCGAGTCCGGCCTGGCGGGCCTGCATGTCTACTCCGAAGGCTGCGAACAACTCATTTCGCCCATCGCCCCTGGCGCCTGTATCGATATCCGACTCGACCGTGACTCCCCCGGTGCGTTCACTGTCCGGGCGCTGTCCAGATGTACGCTCCTGCACCTGCCCGAAGCGCGTTTCCGCCAACTCACGAAGGACCCCGACTTCCGCAACTGGTGCAGCGCCAGCCAGCAGCGCAATTTCGCCCTGCTGGGCAGGATCGCCGGGGCGGCGGTCCAGAAGACTACTGAAAGGAAGATCGTCCAGTTCGTCCTGGTCTTCATCGAAACCTATCTGGGCCGGCCGGCCGGCCGGGAGGAAACCGTACCCTGGGTGATCACCCAGACCCATTTCGCCGAAATGCTGGGCGTGACCAGAACCCACCTCAACGCAAGGCTTACCGCACTCGCCCGCAAGGGCACGCTCGAGATACGCAATCGCAAGATGACATTGCGGCGCCCCTGCCATATGGCTGAGGCCGAACTCGAAGAGTCGTGCGCCGGATAACAATTTCTTGACCTGCGCGACTTTGTGAATAGTCTGCGGCTCGGTTTTGCCCGATTTCCGCCCGGACTTGTCCGGGTCATCCATCTGCGGCGGCTCGTCGGGGAGGATCGGGTGTTACGGCGAGCTCGGCGCATTTTCGATTAGAGAAAAAGGAATGATGAGTATGACTGCTCTTTACGTGGCAATCGCCTGTGGGCTTTTGTCGGTCGTCTACGCCATCTGGGCCACCCGGTCCGTCTTGGCGGCAGATGCCGGCAACGCACGAATGCAGGAGATCGCCGAGGCGATCCGGGAGGGCGCGAGCGCCTATCTGAACAGGCAGTACACGACAATCGCCATCGTCGGCGTCGTTGTCTTCGCGCTGGTGTGGTGGCTGCTTTCGGCCAGCGCGGCGATCGGCTTTCTGGTCGGCGCGGTGCTTTCCGGCGTGGCGGGCTTCATTGGCATGAACGTCTCCGTGCGCGCCAATGTGCGCACCGCGCAGGCAGCCTCCAAGAGCCTTGCCGACGGCCTTGACATCGCGTTCAAGTCCGGCGCGATCACCGGCATGCTGGTTGCCGGCCTCGCGCTGCTGGGCGTCGCAGTCTATTACTGGGTTCTGACCCAGGTGCTCGGCCTGTCCATGGACAACCAGGGCGAGGCGCGCGAGGTCATCGATGCTCTCGTGGCGCTTGGTTTTGGCGCATCGCTCATTTCCATTTTCGCCCGCCTCGGAGGCGGCATCTTCACCAAGGGCGCCGACGTCGGCGGCGATCTGGTGGGCAAGGTCGAGGCCGGCATTCCCGAGGATGATCCGCGCAATCCCGCGACCATCGCAGACAATGTCGGCGACAATGTCGGCGACTGCGCCGGCATGGCGGCCGACCTTTTCGAAACCTATGCCGTGACCGTGGTCGCAACCATGGTGCTGGGAGCTATCTTCTTTGCCGGAACGCCGGTCCTCTCCCAGATCATGGTCTATCCGCTGGCCATCTGCGCCGCCTGCATCCTGACCTCGATCGTCGGCACCTTCTTCGTGCGTCTGGGCTCGAACGGCTCTATCATGGGTGCGCTCTACAAGGGCCTGATCGTAACCGGCCTTCTTTCGATCGTCGGACTTGCCGGCGCCACCTCGATGACAATCGGCTGGGGCGATATCGAACTTGCGCCGGGCGTGTCGGAGTTCGCTTCGCTGAGCGGCTGGAACCTGTTCATCTGCGGTCTCGTGGGTCTGGTCGTAACCGGCCTGATCGTGGTCATCACCGAATACTACACCGGAACTGACAAGCGCCCGGTGAACTCCATCGCCCAGGCTTCGGTCACAGGCCATGGCACGAACGTCATCCAGGGTCTGGCGGTATCGCTTGAATCGACCGCTCTTCCGGCGATCGTCATCGTTGCCGGCATCATCGCCACCTATCAGCTCGGCGGCCTTTACGGCACCGGCATCGCGGTCACCACGATGCTGGGTCTGGCCGGCATGATCGTCGCGCTGGACGCATTCGGTCCGGTCACCGACAATGCCGGCGGCATTGCCGAGATGGCGGGACTGCCGAAGGAGGTTCGTCAGTCGACGGACGCGCTTGACGCAGTGGGCAACACGACCAAGGCCGTCACCAAGGGCTATGCCATTGGTTCGGCGGGCCTCGGCGCACTGGTGCTGTTCGCCGCCTATTCGAACGATCTGGCCTTCTTCGCCGCCAATCCGGCGCAGTTCCCGTATTTCGAGGGCATCGGCAAGATCAATTTCGACCTGTCCAATCGCTATGTCGTCGCCGGCCTGATCTTCGGCGGCCTCATCCCCTACCTTTTCGGCGGCATCGCAATGACCGCTGTCGGCCGGGCGGCAGGGGCGATCGTAGAGGAAGTGCGCAAGCAGTTCCGCGAGGATCCGGGCATCATGGCAGGCACGTCAAAGCCGAACTACGCGCGTGCGGTCGCCATCCTGACCAAGGCGGCGATCAAGGAAATGATCATTCCCTCGCTGCTGCCGGTGCTGGCCCCCATCGTTGTCTATTTCGGCGTGCTGCTGATTTCCGGCTCCAAGTCCTCG
>JAUIBM010000269.1 GCA_030428345.1 Alphaproteobacteria bacterium
AGCCAGTCCTCGCACGGCTCGTTGAACGTGGTGAGGATGCGCGGGTGGTCCGGGTTCCCCGAGCGGCGCTCGAGGAGCTCGTCCGCCTCCTCGCGGCCGTCCTTGCCGAAGTAGGTGTGCAGCAGGTAGACCATCGCCCAGAGGTGGCGGCCCTCTTCGACGTTCACCTGGAACAGGTTGCGCATGTCATAGAGCGACGGCGCCGTGAGGCCAAGGAAGCGCTGCTGTTCCACGGATGCGGGTTCGGTGTCGCCCTGCATCACGATGAGGCGGCGCAGCATGGCCCGGTATTCGCCCGGCACCTCCTGCCAGGCGGGTTCGCCGGCATGTTCGCCGCACGGAATCTTGCGGCCTTCCACCTCGGGCGCAAGCAGGATGCCCCAGCGATATTCCGGCATCTTCACGTAGTCGAACTTCGCCCAACCCTTGGGATCGACGCTGATCGCGGTCCGCAGATAGACCAGGCTGCGCTGGAACTGCTCGGGAATGAGGTCTTTCCACCAGTTGATATAGCCCGGATGCCATTTCTCCAGCGCCTTCAGCACACGCTTGTCAACCGAAAGGCCGACATTGTTCGGGATGAGCGTGTCGTAGCTGACATTCATGAGATCGGTCATTGTACGCGTCTCCTATCGAATGGGTTGAGGCCGCTCGTCAGACGCGGCGCATGTCGAATTCGCCGCGCGTTCCCGTGCCGTATCGCTGCAAGGCTCCCGCCTCGCCAACGGCGTTGGGACGCTGGAATATCCAGTTCTGCCAGGCGGTGAGGCGACCAAAAATTCGCGTCTCCATGGTCTCGGGGCCGGGAAAGCGCAGATTTGCCTCCATGCCGGTCATCGCGTCGGGCGAGAAGCTGGCCCGCTCCTCAAGGAAGATGCGCACCTCATCCTCCCAGTCGACATCGTCGAACGCGAAGGTGACGAGCCCCAGATCGCGCGCCTCCTCGGCCTCCAACGCCTCGCCGACATGCCCGCGTGCCGTCTCCACGGCTTCCGGCTCGCCGAGAAACCGCGTCTCCAGCCGGGTCAGAGCATTGGACATCGGGAACGGGCCAAAATTGCCCTCGGTCAGCGTCATGGTGGCCGCCGGGCGATTGTCGCCCTCGAACGCGCCTTCCATCATGTAGCTGCGATCGCAGGCAAACAGGATTTCCGCCAGGAAACCCGCAAAACAGGAGCCGTTTTCGATCAAAGCCACCAGCGAGCGCGAGGTCAGGTCGATCCGCTTGAGCACCCGCTTCCAGTAGAGAAGGATTTCGCGCGACAGCCAGTCATTACCCTGATTGTCGAGCAACAGCCTTTCGTGGGCGGCCACCAGCGCCGGATCGCCCTGCGACTTGAAGACTATGACCCCGAGTTCGAGTTCGTTCAGCCGCAGATGCAGGATGGCATCGTCCAGTTCGCGCGCCAGCCGCAGCATCCAGGTCTGGGCGCCCTGCGCGTGAAGTTCGTCCAGCAATGCAGGGGCTACGCCATCCGGGCCGGCGATCGCGACCGTCGCAAGGCCCTTCTCGCGCTCGATTTGCACTTCGACCAGCGAATAGGCGACCGACCCGTCCTCGCCGAAACTGCGCGAGATCGGGGGGAGCGCGATGCCCTTTGCTCCCGCCTTGCCGCTTTGTCTTGCCGCAAATTCCACTGCGCGCGCCTTGACGCGCTCATCGAACTTGGAGTTGGGCACGATCTCGTCGACCAGCCGCCAGTCGACGGCGCGCTTGCCCTTGACGCCCTCCTCGATGGAGCAGAACACATCGGCGAGATCGCGCCGCACCTTGCGCTTGTCGGTGACGCGGGTCAGCCCGCCAGTGCCGGGAAGAACAGCGAGCAGCGGCACTTCCGGCAGCGCGACCGTCGTGCTGCCGTCATCGGTCAGCATGATATGGTCGCAGGCCAGCGCCAGTTCGTAGCCGCCGCCGGCGCAGGCGCCCTTCACGGCGGCGATGTAATGCTGGCCGGACTCGGCGCCCGCCGCCTCGAAGGCGTTGCGGGTCTCGTTGGTGAACTTGCAGAAATTGACCTTGTGGGAATGCGCCGCCCCGCCCAGCATGCGGATATTGGCCCCGGCGCAAAAGACGTTCGGCTTGCCCGAGCGCAGCACGACGGCGCCCACTTCGGGATGCTCGAACCGCATGCGCTGCACGACGTCCGCCAGTTCGATATCCACGCCAAGATCGTAGGAATTGAGCTTCAGCTCATAGCCTTCGAACAGACCACCCTTCTCGTCGACATCCATGTAGAGATGCGCGACCTGCCCGTCATATTCGACGCGCCAATGCCGGTAGCGCGATGGGTCGGTCTGGAAATCGATGCGTTTGGTCACGGCGCTCACTCCCGGTCATGCCAGTCTCGAGTTAATGCATTATAATGCGCTTCGACAAGAAAGCAAATCCACTGCATAATCCACAATTTCGTATTTTATCATTTATTTCCAGCATATTGAATGAATCATCGGCATAAGCCGTTGTATGAATTATATTGCATTTTCCGGTCCGAGGGATGGCATGTCTGTCCCCTCCGCCAGGCTACGCGCCGCCAGGGCCGCCTTTTCCCCGTCAATCCCCATCAGCCTGCCCCTCCCCAAGGGAAAGGCTGCGCTGAACGCCTCAGCGGCAAGATTGGCAAGGCGCCGGCGCGCATTGGGGCGGCCCATCGCCTGCTTGAGTCGGCCGTTCGCCAGATGGATGATCCCCTGCACCAGCGCTCTTTCGCAGCTGTTGGGCGCGGCGTTGAGCCAGACCGCCTCCAGCACCTCATGTGCCTCCCAGTCGAACCCGGC
Source organism: Alphaproteobacteria bacterium (assembly GCA_030428345.1). Taxonomy (GTDB): domain Bacteria; phylum Pseudomonadota; class Alphaproteobacteria; order Rhizobiales; family Rhizobiaceae; genus BOKV01. The sequence goes on from JAUIBM010000269.1 coordinate 2,776, forward strand.
ATTGAACAGCCGCAAGCCATGGCGCCATGCGATGTTGGCATCCGCCGTGGCCTCGCAGGTCGGCTTCGCGGCGGCCCGCCTGATTGCGGCGAACGCGCCTTCCGGCGGTCGCGCATTGGCGCCCGGCACATGGCGGCGGCCGGGGAGCGGCGGCTCCCCGTTCAAGACATTTCCACTTCGACCGCCTCGATCCGGGAAAGCCGCGAGCAATAATCGGCGATCGCGGTCAAGGTCCTTTCCGGCTGTTCGAGATGCGGCGAGTGCCGGCAATCGGCGAGAATTTCGACATCCACAGGCGAATAGATCCGCTCTTCGATCTCGCGGATCTGGGCCAGCGTCCCGTATTGGTCGTCCGCGCCCTGGATCGCGAGCACCGGCACCCGCAGATAGTCGATCGATTCCGCAATGTTCCAGGACCTGAAGCCCGGGTCGAGCCAGGCCCCGTTCCAGCCGCGAAAGGCGTTGTCGACATCCTTGTGATATTTCGCCAGACGCGCCCGCAGATCGCCGCTCTCATAGGCGATCCTTGCTTGTTCGATCGAGGCAAGCCCCTCAGGCTCGGTGAAGAAATGCGGCGCCACCAGGATCAGGCCGCGTACCCGGAAATCGGTGACGCTGCTGGCATGGATCGCGGCGATCGAGGCCCCGTCGCTGTGCCCGAGCAGGACGCCGCGCCGAAAGCCAAAGGCGTCGAGCACGCGGGGCAGGCCCACCACCGCCTCCCGGGTCATGTAGTCGAGCGGGCGCGGCAATTCGACCGGATCCGACTGCCCGTATCCGGCCCGCGACCAGGCGAATACGCCGAAGCCCGTCGCCTGCGCCAATGCGCGCGGAAAGTCGCGCCACAAGGCGACGCAGCCAAGCCCCTCATGCAGCAGCACAATGGTTGGCGCCTCCCGCGGCGGCGGGCCATGACAGACGGCCTCCAGCCGCTTGCCGCCGATCAGCAGAGCGCCCGTCGCGCCGTCGCGCCATGCAAAATCAGCCATGGGCGGCATCCCTGAGCTTGAAGCGCTGGATCTTGCCGGTCGCCGTCTTCGGAAGGTCCGGCACGATCTCCACCCAGCGCGGATATTTCCACTTGCCGATGCGCTCCTTGACCAGTTCCTTCAGTTCCTCGGCGATGTTTTCGCCTGCCGAGCCCTGCTTCAGCACCACGAAGGCCTTGGGCTTTTCCAGCCCATCCTCGTCGCGTGCGGCAACAACGGCCGCCTCCAGGACGCCGGGATGGGCGATGAGCGCCTGCTCGACCTCGAAGGGCGCCACCCATATGCCGCTGACCTTGAACATGTCGTCCGTGCGCCCGCAGTAGATCATGCGCCCGCTCTCGGTCTTTTCATATTTGTCACCGGTGCGCGTCCACTCGCCCTCGAAGGTGGTCCGGCTCTTGTCGCGCTGGTTCCAGTAGTCGGCAGCGGCGGAGGCGCCGCGCACCAGCAATTCGCCCACGCAGCCAGGCTCAACTTCGCGGCCGTGCTCGTCGACCAGCCGGACGTCGTAGCCGGGAACCGCGACGCCCGACGTTCCGTAGACCACGTCGTCCGGACGGTTGGACAGGAAAATGTGCAGCATCTCCGTCGAGCCGACGCCGTCCAGGATGTCGCACCCCGTGATCCCGCGCCACCTTTCGCCCACCTTACCCGGCAGCGCCTCGCCGGCGGAAATGCAGCGTCGCAGCGGAGCGGCGATGCTGGCGGAGCCTGAGTCGACATGGGCGACCATGGCGGCGTAGAGCGTCGGCACGCCGCAGAACACGGTCGGCTGGTGCGCCGCCAAAATCTCGCAGACCTTGTCCGGCGTCGGCCGGCCGGCCAGAAGGAGCGTCGTGGCACCGACCGACATGGGAAAGGTCATGCCATTGCCGAGACCATAGGCGAAGAACAGCTTCGCGGCCGAAAAGACCAGGTCGTCATGCGCGATCCCCAGCACCTGAGCGCCATAGGTGTCCGCGGTGCACTGCAGGCTGCCATGGACGTGGCGCACGCCCTTGGGCTGGCCGGTCGAACCGGAGGAATAGAGCCAGAAGGCGCACTCATCCGCGCAGGCCGCCACCGGCTCGCGGAACCCGCTCGACGACAATTCCTCCTCGAACGAAAGATGCCGGCCATCCGGCCGCTCGCCGATGACGAAGACCTTTTCCAGCCAGGGCGATTGACGCAGCGCTGGCTCCAGGACAGGCAGCAATTCGGCCGAAACGAACAGCGCCCGCGCCCGGCAATCCTTCAGGATCGCAGCATAGACATCCCCCGAGAGCAATGTGTTGAGGGCGACGGGGACCACGCCGGCCTTGATGCTGCCCCAGAAGATGATCGGGAATGCAATGCAGTCCAGCACCGCCATTGCGACGCGCTCCTCGCGCCGAATGCCGTGCCTCTCACAAAAGTCTGCCATTCGGCCGGTCTCGCGGGCGAGCTCGGCATAGGTGAT
>JAUIBM010000270.1 GCA_030428345.1 Alphaproteobacteria bacterium
ACCACGCGCGCATCGGCGTTGATCGTCTTGATGTTGAGCTTGGCCGTCCATTCGGCTGCCAGATCCCGGATCGAGCGCGAGCGGATGACGAGGCCTTCCTCGCGGCCGGCCGCCAGCAATCCGCCGAACAGGTTCTCGCCGATCGACATGGTCTCGAAGATGCCCTCCGACTTGCGATCCTCGCTGACATAGGCGATGCCGTCGCGCACAGCCTCAGTGGGCGTCAGATAGCGCACCGGCCTGTCGTCGAGCGAGATCGCGCCGCCGCGCAGGAAGTCGCGCTTGTAGATGCCGGCGACGATCTTGAAGGTTTCGGTGCGGCCAGAGCCAATCAGGCCGAAAATGCCGGTGATCTGGCCCTCGAACACCGAGAACGAGGTGTTGCGCACCATCGCCCCCATCGAAATGTCCTGCACCGACAGGATTTTGCGGCCGGGTTTGCGCAACTGGCTGACATCGCGCTTGTTGTAGAGTTCGCCCGAGAGCGTGCGGCCCACCATCGCCGCGATGATCTTCTCGCGGTCGAATTGCGCCGTCGGTCCGCTCTCCACCAGTTCACCGTCGCGCAGGATGGTGATCCGGTCCGAGATCAGCAGCGCTTCCTCCAGCGCATGGCTGATGAAGACGATCGAGACGCCGCGCGCCTTGAGCCGGCGCAGCAGCGCGAAGAAATGGCGCTTTTCCTCGGGCGTCAAGGTTGCGGTCGGCTCGTCGAAGATGATGACGCGCGCCTCGTGATGTACGGCGCGGGCGATCTCGACCATCTGCCGCTTCGCCGCGCCCAGGGTCTCGACCATGGCGGTCGGGTCGACCGGAAAGTTCAGCGACTGCAGGAATTGCTGGGCCGAGATATAGGTCCCGCGCAGCCGGTTCAGGAACTTCTCCGAGCCCAGATACAAATTCTGCGCCACCGTCATCGACGGCACCAGACTGGTTTCCTGGAACACCATGGCGATGCCCGCGTGCAGCGCCTCGTTCGGCGTTGCGAACGAGACCGGCTCGCCGCGATAGGTCATGGTCCCCGAACTTGGCTGCACGACGCCAGCCATGACCTTGGTCAGCGTCGACTTGCCGGCGCCGTTCTCGCCCAGCAAGGCGTGGATCTCCCCCTCGCGCAGGTCGAAATCCACATCCTTCACCGCCGGCACGCTGCGATAGGCCTTGGTGATCTTCTCCATGCGCACGATCGGGTTCATCGCACAATCTCCGGGGCGAGGACACAATCGCCGCCTCTTGCCGCGACCAGAAGCCGGCCATTCGCCTCGATGGCGCTCGTCGTGCCGTGGCGGGCGCCATTGGCGCGGCTGTGCAGGCTTTCGATCGGTGCGAAATCGGCGTCCAGCCGCACGACCAGCCCGTGCGAGCGGCTCGGCGCCCAGGCCTTGTGGACGCCCATGGTGCGGATGCCGCCGCATTGCAGCGGCTCCAGGAAGCTGCGGCCGGAGGCCAGCGACGGGGCGATCCAGTATTCGCGGGGCACCTGCGCCATCATGTCGTACCGGTAGTGCCGCTCCTGCAGCACCAGTTCGATCAGGCGGTTGCGCGGCGCGAAGATCGCCAGCCATGCCCCGCCATCGCCCGCCGGCGCGAGTCGGCCGGGGTATCCGGGCAGGTTCTTGAGCACGTCCCGTGCCCCGTTCGGCCCGATCCGCACGAGCCGGTGTCGCCAGCTTTCGCTGACGATCGCCTCCTCGCCCAGCGGCAGCAGGCCGAACGGCCAGGCGAGACCGCCCGCGATTTTCGCAAAGGCTCCGCCGGGCTTGCGCCGCCACACCGATCCCCCCGCGTTCTTCTCCATCAGATCGACCACCCAGGCCGAGGCGGCGTGCCGGTCCGACCCGTTGGCGAGCCACAGCGAGCCGTCCGGGCCGTAGGCGAGGGCGGTGATGCAGCCGACGCCCTTGGGCAGCGCCACATTCTCTTCCCCCTCAATGAGCGTCCCGTCGTCGAGGCCGATCGCCAGCCTCCCGTCCGGCGCGCCGGCAAGCGCGGTGATTGCGCTCTTGAAGCCTCGCACCTTTTCCGCCGCGCCGGCCTCGTCCAGCGCATGGAGCTCCGCGCCGCTCGTCACATGCAGCCGGCCCGCCGCAAGGCACAGATTGTCGGGCGCGGGCAGGGCGGTGAAGACAGGGGCCTCGTCCAGGCGCGTATTGGCACGGAACGCGCCGTCGAGCGGGGGAATGGTGATCGCCTTGCCGCGAAAGATGTCGAGGATCGGGTCGAGGATCATGCCCGCTTCCCCCAATAGGCTTCGTTCGCGTCCCAATCGGGATCGGCGCCCTCGATCCTGAACCGGCCGATGCGGTTGTTGAGGATGCCGCCGATGAACAGATGCCCCTTGTGCTCGCGCATCGACGTCACCATCGGATGCGCGAGGCCCGAAAGGTCGCCCATGGTCTGGACGATGTTGCAGTTCTCGTCGAACTTGACGACGCCGCCGGTGTTGATGTTGGGGAACAGCCATTCGTCCTGCGGCAGGCGCCGGGTCATGCGCTTGCGCATCCCGGGATGGCGCAGCGACAGATCGAAGGACGGCGTGCGCATGCCGAGCCAGGCCATCCAGTAGCCGCCATCGGAGGCGCGATTGATGTTGTCGGTATAGCCCGGCATGTCCTGGATGACGCATTCGGCGGTTCCCGCCTTCGGTCCCTCGATCCAGTAGCGATGGATCCGGCAGCGCCAGCTTTCGGCGAAGAACAGCGACTTGTTGTCATGCGCCATGCAGACGCCATTGGTGTAGCGATAGCCGTCGAGCAGCGTGCGGGTCGAGCCGTCCCTGGGGTCGTAGACCAGGAGGCGGCCCGTGCCGCGGTTTTCGATCGAATCGAGCGCCCAGTCATGCGCGTCATAGCGCTTGGTCGAATCGGTGAAATAGATCCTGCCGTCCGGCGCGATGTCGAGATCGTTGGGGTCGCGCAGCCGCGCATCGTCGTGGATCGATGTCCAGGAGCGGCTCGTCTCGGCCGAAAGCTTCTTCACCTCGCGGTCCGGCGAGATCGAATAAAGCCCCATCGCGCCGACGCAGCTGATCAGATTGCCGTCGCGGTCGAAGGCGAGGCCCAGCGGAAATCCGCCGACATGGGCGAAGACTTCCGAGCGCGTGTAATCGGGCGCGAAGAAGCGCACGATCTCGCCGTGGCGCGTGCCGCAATACAGGTGATCGTCGCGATCGTGGATCACATCCTCCGGCCCCTCCAGTTCGCCGAGCCCGATATGGCCGGCGGTGGACAGGCGGTTGTTGAGTTCGAACGGCGTGCCCGAGCCCGGGACCGCCGACTGGGGCTCGCCCATGCGCAGATAGACCGGCGCGACATAGACCTCGTTGAGCACCTTGTGCCGGTTCTTCAGCCAGCGGATGTCGATCGTCACCGCGGCGGCGAGCAGGATGCCGAGCACCATCTGGTTCGTGCCGGTGCCGTATCCCAGCCGGATGAGCCCGTTGGTCATCACCAGCACGATGATCGCGCCCAGCAGGCCCTTGACCACGGAGCCGCGCCCGCCGCCCAGGCTGTTGCCGCCGACGACAGCCGCCGTCAGCGCCAGGATTTCAAGGCCGTGCCCGGTTCCCGGACCCGCGCCGGAAAGCCGCGTGGCGATGAGGAACCCGGCCGCCGCCGAGCACAGGCCGGAGAACACGTAGGTCAGGAAGACCGTCTGGCGCACCCGGATGCCGGCATTGTGCGCCGACCGGCGCGATCCGCCGACGGCGAGCACATGCCAGCCCGGCCGTGAGCGCGTGAGCGCCACGTGGGTGACGATGGCAAGCGCGATTGCCGAGAGCACCGGGATCGAGACGCCGAACAGCGTGCCGTCGCCGATGAAGTCCCAGGCGTCGGAGGAGGCCATGGAGAGCTGGATCCGCGAGCCGAAGGAGACCACCAGGATGTCGTAGAGCGCCCGGCCGATGATGAATGTCACCAGTGTCGTGATGAAGGCGCGCAGCCGCAGGAAGCCGATCAGATAGCCATTGATCGCCCCGAAGGCGAGGCCGGTCGCCAGCGACGCCGCGAAGGCGATCCAGACCGGCTGTTCGAAGATGAAGAAGGTCGAGACCGCCGCGAACGCCGACAGCGCGAAGATCGAGCCCACGGCGAGATCGATGCCGCCGCCGAGCATTACCACCGTCAGCCCGATGACGACCAGGCTGAACTCGCCCAGCTGGCGCGTCGATTCCTGCAGCGAATACAGCTTGAAGAAGCCCGGAATCACGCTGCCGAAGGCGCCGACCGTGATCACCAGGGCAATGAATGGGATTGCGTTGTCGGTCCAGCGCTTGCTCAGGATCTCGCCGATCGCGTGATCGGGAATGAGATTGTAGCGCCAGGCCTGCAGCCGCTCGCGAAAGGTCATCGAGGATCCATCGGCTCTGGAGGAGGGGGCGGCCGGAGGGCTCCGGCCGCCAGTAGCAAGAGTGCGCGCGAGGTCAGTTCCCGGCCATTTTCTGCAGGGCCTTCAGGTCCCAGCAGCTGTCGGGCTGCATGTTTTCCTTCGTCGTCGCCTTGAGCAGCGTATAAATGTTGGCGGTGCTGGTGCCCGCCGGCTGGCCGCTCTGCAGCAGGTATTTGATCATCGTGACCATGTTGTAGCTTTCCTGCTTCAATTCGGTCATGACGACGGCGCCATAGGTGCCGTTCTCGATCATGTCGCAATCGGCCGCCTTCTCGCCGCCGCCGGTCGTCACCAGGAAGACCTGGTCCTGCTTGCCGGCGTCGCGGATCGCCGCCGCCGCGCCGGTCGCGTCACCGTCCCAGAAGTCGATGATGCCGCAGATATCCGGGTTCTGCTGCAACATTGTGGTGGTCACGTTGCGCGAGGTGGTCGCGTCCCAGTTGGAATCGGGCTTGGCCACGACCTCGAATTCGGGATGGTCCTTCAGCACGTCCATGATGCCGGCATACTGGAACAGGCTGGTGGCGTTTACCTGGTCGCCCTGCACGAGGCCGATCTTCTTGGAGGAATCCGGGCCGCAGCCATCGATCACCGCCTTGGCCTCGAGACGGCCGAGTTCGGTCCAGTCCGAACCCAGATAGGCGTCCGCCTTGAAGTTCGCCGGATTGTCGATCAGCAGGACATAGATGCCCTGCGACTGCGCGCGCTTCATCAGCTTGGAATAGGAATTGAGGTCGGGCGACATGACGACGAGCACGTCCGGTTTGGGATCGGAAGCGATCGCCTCGGTGATCGCCTGG
>JAUIBM010000271.1 GCA_030428345.1 Alphaproteobacteria bacterium
TTTGCGGCTTCGCCCATGTTAAGGGATGCCCGGTCGGGATTGTCGCCAATAACGGCGTGCTGTTCTCCGAGAGCGCGCTGAAGGGCGCGCATTTCGTCGAATTGTGCTCGCAGCGCAAGGTGCCGCTGCTCTTCCTGCAGAACATCACCGGTTTCATGGTCGGTCGCAAATACGAGTCCGGTGGTATCGCCAAGGACGGCGCCAAGCTGGTCACGGCGGTCGCCACGACAGCCGTGCCCAAGGTGACGGTGCTGGTCGGCGGATCCTTCGGCGCCGGCAATTACGGCATGGCCGGGCGGGCCTATTCGCCGCGCTTCCTGTGGAGTTGGCCGAATTCGCGCATCTCCGTCATGGGCGGCGAACAGGCGGCAGGCGTTCTGGCGACCGTCAAGCGCGACGCCATGGAGCGCGCCGGGCAGGAATGGTCGGCGGAGGCCGAGGCGGCGTTCAAGCAGCCGACGCTGGAGATGTTCGAGCGCCAGTCCCACCCGCTCTACGCCTCCGCCCGCTTGTGGGATGACGGGGTGATCGATCCGCGCAAGACCCGAGCAGTCATCGCCCTTTCCCTGTCCGCCGCGCTCAACGCTCCGATCAGGGAAACAAAGTTCGGCATGTTCAGGATGTGAACCGGCCCTCCGTCATCCGGCGCCCGGGTGCTGAGCGCCCCGGACCGTCACGCCCGTTAACGCTGCTTGCGCAAGCCCTTCATTTCTCGTTGGACAACCGCCAAACTGTTTGAAAAAACACACCCTGCACAGAAAGTTGCGCAGGAGACGTCGGCTTGAGTCATGTTTGAGGCAATTGCGCGTTATGGCGTTGCCGGCTGGCGCAAGCTGCTTTGCGCATTTCGACCGGCAGGAAGACAGACGAGTCACCGTCCGTATGAGGTCAGGTTGCTGCTGGGTTCGATGGTCGCGGTATCGGCCGCGGACGGAAGCCTGCCCGAAGCCGAGATTTCCCTTATTCAGGCGGTCGCCTTTGCGGTCATGGAAATGGATGTGGCCCGCCAGTTGATTCTCGACGCCTTCGATCGGTTCAGGGAAGTGGATTTCGTCGCGGAGATCCCACATCTGGCCGAAGCGGTCGCGCCCGGCGTCGCCGAACTGGCGCTGAAATGCGCGGTCGTCGTCGCGCGGGCGGACGGCGAATTGTCCGATAGCGAGTTCCTGACGATCTACAGGATAGCCGCCGCATTGGGGGTGTCCCGGCGCCGAACCAGCCTGTGCATCGAGGAGGGGCGCGCGCTGCTCGAATCCTTTCGCCATCAACCCGTGAGCAGCGTCCCGCCGAAGACCGGAAGCGGTGGCGATTAGCGGCGCTCCCTGTCGCCGCACGGCGGCTCGAGCGAGCGTATTTCTCAACGGCGTTTTTCTCGGCTAAGACAGAGCGGCGATGCGGCCGTCCGAGGGGGCGCGGTTGCTTGCTTGGCGCGGCGCCGCGCCGTCCGGAAGTTGAAGAATTGGATGACCGCATGTTCAACCGTATCCTGATCGCCAATCGCGGCGAGATTGCCTGCCGCATCATCCGCACCGCCCGGCGCATGGGCGTCGCCGCGGTGGCGGTCCACTCGCAAGCCGATGCCGATGCGATGCATGTGCGCATGGCGGACCAGGCCGTCGACATCGGCCCTCCCCCGGCCTCCGAGAGCTATCTGTCGATCGAGCGCATCATTGCCGCCGCGCTAAAGACCGGTGCCGATGCGATTCATCCCGGCTACGGCTTTCTTTCCGAGAACCCGCAATTCGTCGAGGCGGTCGAAGCCGCCGGCCTCGTCTTCATCGGGCCTTCCGCGGCATCGATCCGCGCCATGGGCCTGAAGGACGCGGCCAAGCGGCTGATGGAGAAGGCCGGCGTGCCGGTCGTGCCCGGCTATCATGGCGAGGCGCAGGATGTGGTCGTGCTTGCCGGCAAGGCGGCGGAGATCGGATATCCGGTGCTGATCAAGGCGCGCGCCGGGGGCGGCGGCAAGGGCATGCGCCGGGTGGAGCGGCCGGAGGATTTCCGCGATGCGCTGGCCTCGGCCCGCCGCGAGGCCAAGGCGGCGTTCGGCGACGATCGGGTCCTGGTGGAAAAATATGTCGGCAAGCCGCGCCATGTCGAGGTTCAGGTCTTCGGAGACAATCACGGCAATGTCGTCCATCTGTTCGAGCGCGACTGCTCGCTGCAGCGCCGCCATCAGAAGGTCGTCGAGGAGGCTCCTGCGCCTGGCATGAACGAAGCGATGCGCGACGCCATGACGGAAGCCGCCGTCAGGGCCGCAAAGGCAATCGCCTATTCCGGCGCGGGGACGATCGAGTTCATCGTCGACGGTTCCAAAGGCATGAGCGCCGACAGTTTCTGGTTCATGGAGATGAACACCCGCCTGCAGGTGGAGCATCCCGTCACCGAGGCGATTACCGGCCTCGACCTGGTGGAGTGGCAATTGCGCGTCGCCGCCGGTGAGACGCTGCCGCTGTCACAGGACGCGATTGTCATGAATGGTCATGCGGTGGAGGCGCGGCTCTATGCCGAGGACGCGACGCGCGGCTTCCTTCCGGCAATCGGCACATTGCATCACCTGCGCTTTCCAGCTGGCGTGCGGGTCGACGCCGGCGTCGAGGCGGGCGATGCCGTGCAGCCCTGGTATGATCCGATGATCGCAAAGGTCATCGGCCATGGCGCAACCCGCCCGGAGGCGCTCGATCGCCTCGCCGAAGGCCTCGAGGCGATTGAGATCGCCGGCTCCGTTACCAACGCGCCGTTTCTTGCGCGCCTGGTTCGCCAGACCGATTTTGCCCGGGGCGATGTCGACACCGGGCTGATCGAGCGCGAACTGGCGGAACTGACCGCCCCGGTCGCCACGCCCGATCGCGTGGTCGCCGTCGCCGCCCTGCTGGCGCTCGGGCTGGATTGGCCGCGCCAGGGCGTCGATCCGTTCGAATTGCTCGGCAGCTTCCGGCTCTGGGAGCGGCCGCAATATCACGGCGAACTGGAATGGGAGGGCGAGCGGCGCGCCTTTGCGGTCGCCCCGATCGAAACCGCAAAGCGGTCCGGCGAGGCGCGGTGGTCGGTCGAATGGGCGGAACACCGGCATGAACTGTCGCTGACGCGCCTGCCCGACGGCCAGCTCCAACTTTCCGATTCACACGGCCAGTCGCAGATTTCCTGCGCCCGCTGGCCAGGTCATGTCACCCTGTTCTGCGGGGGCAACGCATTCACCTTTTCCGTTCCCGATCCCTTTGCGGCGGCAGGCATCGAGGCCGGCGGCGACAACATCGTCGCGCCGATGCCGGGGCTGGTGAAGATCGTGCATGCTGGAGCCGGCGAGAGCGTCGCCAGGGGCGCGCCGCTCCTGGTGCTCGAAGCCATGAAGATGGAGCACACGATGATTGCTCCGCGCGACGGGGTGATCGCGGCGATGAACGTCGCGGCCGGCGATCAGGTCGTCGAGGGCGCTTCCCTCGTTTCTCTGGAGCCGGCGGGCGCGCAATGAACGATCATGTGCGCATCTTCGAGATGGCCCCGCGCGACGGGTTGCAGAATGAAAAGCGCTTCGTGCCGACGCAGGACAAGATCCGCCTCATCGACCTCTTGTCCCGATGTGGCTTCGATCGCATCGAGGCGACCAGCTTCGTCTCGCCGCGCTGGGTGCCGCAACTGGCGGACGCCGCCGAGGTGATGGCGGGCATCGTGCGCCATCCCGGCGTCGGCTATGCCGCCCTCGTCCCCAATCTAAAGGGTTATGAAGCCGCGCGCGCTGCACGGGTCGACGAGGTGGCGGTCTTCGCCTCGGCTTCTGAAGGCTTCAGCCGGAAAAACATCAATTGTTCGATTGCCGAGAGCCTCGACCGGTTCGGGCCGGTGCTCGCTGCTGCGGCGTCGGATGGCGTCGCGGTGCGCGGCTACGTCTCCTGCGTCACCGACTGTCCCTATGACGGGCCTGTTGCGCCGGCTGCGGTCGCGCATGTCGCGGGCGAACTGATCGCCATGGGCTGCTACGAGGTATCCTTGGGCGACACGATCGGGCATGCGACGCCCGCGACGACGATGGCGATGCTCGACGCTGTGCTGGGGGCCGCACCGGCCGAACGTCTGGCCGGGCACTATCACGACACCATGGGCCAGGCGCTCGGGAACATCGAGGTCAGCCTTCAGGCGGGCCTGCGGACCTTCGACGCTGCTGTCGGCGGGCTCGGCGGCTGCCCCTATGCGCCGGGCGCGAAGGGCAATGTCGACACCCTGGCGGTTGATTCGCTGTTGAGACGTCTCGGATTCGCCACCGGGCTGGATGTCGATCTGCTGGAGCAGGCGGCCGTTCTGGCCGCTTCGCTAAGGTCACCGGCCGCCTGAAAAGCGGGTGATGCCCTATCGTAAGGCGTCTGCGCCGGCTGCAGGTGACCAAGCGCGAATTTTATGTCCTGTAAGCGTCAAAACCCCTTGCATGTGACGATGATCCCGCGCATATACCGCTTGCCCAAAGTCGCACGTGCAGCGGATGCGCACAAACCGTTCCAGAGTAATCGCGAACGGAGAGTCTGGTGAACCCGGTTGATCGGTCCTGCTAGTCAGGCCACTTTCGAAGGCGAAATTCCAGATAGCGTCCTAGCAACGACGGTGAGGGCTTTTTTGGTCTCGGGCGGCTTTCCACCAGCCGCCGACACTGAAGAGGCGCACCATCTTTGCCGGAAGTGCGGGGGTTCCATCCTTCCAATCCAAGGCAGCAATCGAACCGGCCGTGATCCGTTTCGACGGGATTTTCCGTCTTCGGGTATCGGTCATGATCGCAACGACTACCTTTGCCGGGCAGCCGCCGCGCATTCGCGGCCGCGTCCGGCGCTACAGGAGGGTGACCATGATTTCTCCCCGTATCCGCGGCTTCCTGGCCGAGCGCAAACCCGAAGAGCCGTGCCTGGTCATCGATCTCGACCGCGTCCGACGAAATTTCGATGCATTCCGCACCGCCATGCCGGAGAGCGCGATCTATTACGCCGTGAAGGCCAATCCGCATCCTGAAGTGCTGCGTCTTCTCGCCGCCGCCGGCTCCAATTTCGACTGCGCCTCCGTCAACGAGATCCGCATGGCGATCGAGGCCGGCGCGACCGCCAGCCGCATTTCCTTCGGCAACACCATCAAGAAGGAGCGCGATGTAGCGCGCGCCTTTGAACTGGGTGTTCGCATGTTCGCCGTCGATTGCCCCGAGGAA
>JAUIBM010000272.1 GCA_030428345.1 Alphaproteobacteria bacterium
TGTTCCACACCGCCGCCTATCTGGCGGGAAATCTGCTGGCGGGCGAACGGTTCAAGCGCTCGCAGCGTCTCGGCAAGGAGCAATCGGCGGTCGGCGCGGCGCGGGTCCGCGCCTGGCTCGACCATTTCGAGCACTGGGAGATGGCCGAGTTCAACTCCGCGCCGTATTTCCCGATCGACCTGAAGGGCCTTACGGCGCTCTACGCGCTTGCCCCGGACAAGGATATCTCAGCGCGAGCCGGCAAGGCGATCCAGCGCCTGCTGAAGATCGTCGCCCATTCGGCCCATCACGGCATCCTGACCGCCGCGCAGGGACGCTCCTATGAGCACACGCTGCGCGCGGGGCGCTCGCTGGAGCTTTCCGGCATCGCACGCATGCTGTGGGGCAAGGGCAATTACGGCAGGCGCTACCACGCGCTGCCGCAACTCTCGCTTTGCATCCGCGATCACGGCCTCAAGGTTCCCGTCGAACTCGCCGCGCTCGCGAGCGTCGCGGACGGCGCCGCGCACGAATGGACATTCGCCCAGGGCCAGGACAATTTCGCGCGGCTGTATCACTACAAGACCGCCGATCACGCCATGGGTTCGGCCGCGCATTATCGCTGGCGGCAATGGGGTTATCAGGAGACGGTCCTGCATTTGCGGCTGGGGCGCGACCCGGACGCGCAGATCTGGATCAACCATCCCGGCGAGACGATCCATTCCGGCTACGGGCGTCCCTCCTATTGGGGCGGCTGCGGAACCCTGCCGCGCGTTCACCAATATCGCGGCCTGGCGATTGCGCTCTTCGACACCCTGCCGACGCAGCCCGACTTCACCCATGCCTGGTTCCCGCGTTCCGCATTCGACGAGGTGTCGGGCGATGAAGGTCCCGTCATCGCGCGCAAGGACGGGGGCGCGGTGCTCGTCAAGGGCGGCGGCGCACTCGACATGGTTCGCGAGGGACCGACGGCGGGCAATGAATTGCGCCAATACGGGCTTTCGACGCGTTGGATCGTACGGGTCGGCAATCTGGCGAAGGCCGGCGACCTTGACGGTTTCGGGCGCATGTTCGGCGCGCTGGAAGTAGCGGGAGACCCGCGAGGAACGCTCTTCGTTCAAGACCCGGAATACGGTCAGGTCGCATTCCACGCGGACGGTTCGGTGGAAGCCGAAGGCCGCCGCCTGGACCCGGCGCTCTGGACGGTCATGGGTTCTCATGCCACCTTGCCCGACGGATCGCCTTGACCGGCAGGGGGAGGACATACCGGCGCGCGGGAGTGCGCCGGCTATCTGGGAAATGCAGTCAAACTATTGGAGGATAGTGACATGTCAAAAGTGAAATCGGTCCTCGGCGCGCTCGCGCTGAGCCTCTCCGCCACCAGCTTCGCGGTCGCGGGCGACGTGCGCGTGATGTGGTATTCCGACGGGGTGGAGGGAGAGGTCATCCAGGACCTGATCAACCGCTTCAACAAGGACAATCCGGGCATCAATGTCATTCTCGACAATGTCCCCTACAAGGCGATTCAGGAGCAACTCCCGGTCGAACTGGAAGCTGGCCGCGGCCCGGACATCGCCCGCGTCACAAACATCAAGGCGCTGGCCGATCATTGGCTCGATCTCACGCCCTACATCAAGGATCCGGAATACTGGAAAGCCAATTTCGGCGACCAGTTCGACTGGATGCGCCCCGACGGCTCGCAGGCCATTCCCGGTTTCATGACCCAGATGACGCTGACCGGCGGTTTCGCCAACAAGACCCTGTTCGAGCAGGCGGGCGTGCCGCTGCCGGGCGATGATGCGACCTGGGACGACTGGGTGGCGGCCGCGGCCAAGGTGCAGGCCAGCCAGCAGCTGAACGCCGGCATCGCCATCGACCGCTCGGGCCACCGTATTTCCGGACCCAACGCTTCCTATGGCGCCAACTACATCGGCCCGGACCGCATGCCGTTGCCGGTTGACGATGGCGTCAAGGCATTCGCCGAACGGCTGGTGAAATGGACCGCCGACGGCGCGATGAACAAGGAGACCTGGGTCTCGGCCGCAGGCACCACCTATCGCGCTGCCGCAGACGACTTCATCAACGCGCAGGTCGCCTATTACTATTCGGGCAGTTGGCAGATCGCCAATCTGTCAACCAAGATCGGGGACAGCTTCGACTGGGTTGCCACCGGCTCGCCATGCGGCACGGTAGCTTGTTCCGGCCTGCCGGGCGGGGCGGCGCTGGTTGCGATCAAATATACCAAGAACCCCGAGGAAGTCGGCAAGGTCATGGATTACCTTGCCAGCCAGGACGTTGTGCGCGAGTTCACCGAGCGCACCCTGTTCCTGCCGGCGCACAAGGGCGTGATCGCGGGCGATATCGACTTCAAGACCGATGATGCGAACGTCAAGGGCGCGCTGAAGGCGTTCGTCAAGGCTTCAACCAAGGTTGCGCCGGCAGCCGCCGCGCTTCCCGCCTGGAAATGGGCCTCGGCCTATTACGGCGCACTCGTCACACGCATCAGCCAGGTCATGGCGGGCGAACTCACGCTGGACGAGGCTTACACCAAGATGGACGAGGACATCGCCAAGAACGTCGCCGAAGCCGCCAAGTAACGGCAGACGCAAATGTCCGGGAACAAAGCCCCCTCAGGCTTGTCGCAAACGGCCGGCGCCCTTCTACTGGCGCCGGTCCGCCTTGCCGCGATGGCAGTGGACCCCCTGCTGCGCGGCTGGCAGAAGCTCACCGGCTTCAACGGCATGGCGGCGTTCTTCCTCGTGCCCAACATGGCGATCTTCGGCATCTTCGTGCTGCTGCCGCTGGTCATCAATTTCATCTATTCGCTGACCGGCGGCACGGCCCTGTTCCTGCCCGACCGCTCCTATGTCGGGTTCGAGCAATATGGCAGGCTGGCTGCCTGCGGCAATTACCTCGACCCCAATTCCTGCACCGAGGACCAGTTCTGGAAGGCGCTCTACAATACGGCGATCTTCGTCGTGCTGCAGGTTGCGCTGATGACGGTGGTCGCGCTCATCACCGCGCTGGTGCTCAATCGCGAGATACGCGGGCGCTCGTTCTGGCGGGCGGTCTTCTTCTTCCCGGTGCTGCTCTCGCCCGTCGTCGTCGGCCTGATCTGGCGCTGGATCCTGCAGCGTCAGGGCCTTCTGAATTTCATGCTCTACGAGGTCGGCATCGATCCGACCGAATGGCTTACCGACCGCTTCTGGGCCTTTACCGCCGCGATCGGCGTTTCGATCTGGGCGCATCTGGGTTTCTATGCGCTGATCCTGCTGGCCGGGCTGCAGGCCATTCCGCGCGATCTGTACGAGGCCGCAGAGATGGACGGCACGCGGCCCATGCGCATGTTCTGGCGCATCACGCTACCCCTGCTAGGTCCCAACCTGCTGGTCGTGATCGTGCTGGCGCTCATTCGCGCCGTGCAGATCTTCGACGAGGTCTACGTGCTGACCGGCGGCGGTCCAGGCACCAGCACGCTGTATCTGACGCAGTACATCTACGAGATCGGTTTCGCCTCGCTGCTTCGCAATCCGGGCCTTGCCTCCGCCGCCTCCATCATCATGGGCGCGATCCTGGTCGTGCTGACGCTGATGCAACTCGCCATCGCCAGGCGCAATGAACGCAGGAGCGGCAAGTCATGAGGCGCGCATCATGAACAGGGCAGCTGCATTCCTCCTGCGCCGCCGCGGCGGCAGGGGCTGGCACTGGACCGACGTCGTCACCTGGATATGGCTGATCGGCGGGATCGTGATGATGTTCGGGCCGGCGGTCTGGCTGGTCGGCTCCTCGTTCAAGTCGCCGGCCGCGCTCTCCGAGTTTCCACCCACGATCCTGCCCATGGTGACGCAGGAAGTGCAGGTGCCGGGCTACGACAAGCCGCTGCCGCTCTACAAGGTGACGGGAGAGGACGGCAAGACGCGGGTGCTGGCGGAGGTCCGGCGCATCGGCATCATCGCGCAGATGGTGGATCCGCAGGACCCCACCGAGAAGATCAAGGTCAACATCTCGATTCGCGAGCCCAAGCGTGAGGTCCATTTCGCCCTCGACAACTATGTGACGCCGCTCGAAAAGAACGACTTCCTGCTGTATCTGCGCAATTCGGTGTTCGTCACCGTGATGGCGACGCTGATCACGCTGATCACCAATTCCATGGCGGCCTTCGCGCTTTCAAAATACCAGTTCACCGGCCGGTCCGCCGTGATGCTTCTGATCGTGGCGACGCTGATGGTGCCGCTGTCCGTCATCCTCGTGCCGCTCTATTCGGTGATATCGGCAGTCGGGCTGTTCAACTCGCTATGGGGGGTGATCCTGCCCACCGTGGCGACGCCGACGGGCGTGTTCATGCTGCGCCAATACATGCTGACGATCCCCGACGAATTGGTCGCCGCCGCGCGCATGGACAAAGCCTCGGAATGGCAGATCTACTGGCGGATCATCCTGCCGCTGACCGCCCCCGCTCTCGCCGTCCTGGCGATCTTCTCCGTGGTCTGGCGGTGGAACGATTTCCTGTGGCCGCTGATCGTGCTGTCGCGCAAGGAAGTCTACACGCTGCAGGTCGGCCTCAATGTCTATGCCGGCCAGTTGAATGTGCAGTGGCACTACATTCTGGCGATGACGGTCGTGACCATGATCCCGGTGGTGCTGGTGTTCGTGTTCCTGCAGCGCTTCATAACCGCCGGGATTGCCGGAACCGGACTGAAATAGGAGGGGCCGTTGAGCAGGATCACGCTTGAGAAAGTGGCGAAGTCATTCGGCCCGGTAAAGGTGCTGCACGATATCGACCTCGCCATCGAGGACGGTGAACTCGTCGTGTTTGTCGGGCCTTCGGGCTGCGGCAAGTCGACCCTGCTGCGGCTGATCGCCGGCCTCGACCGGCCCACATCGGGCGAAATCCGCATCGACGGTCGCGTGGTCAACGATGTCGCCGCCTCCGACCGCGGGCTGGCGATGGTGTTTCAGTCCTACGCGCTCTATCCGCACATGAGCGTTCGCCAGAACCTCGCCTTCGGGCTGGAGAACGCCCGCCTGCCCAAGGCGGAAATCGATGAGCGGGTGGCCGACGCGGCGCGCATGCTGGCGATCGAGCCCTATCTGCAGCGCCGGCCGGGCCAGCTTTCGGGCGGCCAGCGCCAGCGCGTCGCGATCGGGCGGGCCATCGTGCGCAGCCCGACCGCCTTCCTGCTCGACGA
>JAUIBM010000273.1 GCA_030428345.1 Alphaproteobacteria bacterium
ATGCGGGGCCTCGACCCGCTGGCGCTCGGGGATGAGGGAGAGCAGCTTTGAAATGTCACCCAGATGCAGTCCTGGCTTCTTCTCGGGCGAATCCTTGGGCGGCGGAGACTGATGGATCGGGGCCGACGCTTTCGCCTCCGGCTTTGGCGCGGAAGCCGGTCTCGCCGGATGGAAGAAAAACTCGCCGGTGATCGAACTCGTCTCCCACGGCAATTGCCGGTCGCCCGTCGCCTCGAGCACCTGCGCCCG
Source organism: Alphaproteobacteria bacterium (assembly GCA_030428345.1). GTDB lineage: Bacteria > Pseudomonadota > Alphaproteobacteria > Rhizobiales > Rhizobiaceae > BOKV01. The sequence continues at coordinate 250 of JAUIBM010000273.1, forward strand.
CGCATTCTTGAATACCCGCTCGATCGGCAAGCCCGGCTTCCGCATGGCCGCCGTGAGCGCTGTCGTATAGGGGCTGTTCTCGCCGGCGCCATCGAGCGCCACCGCCCCCGGCGAGGTGGCGTAGGCGATATAGGTTCCCTTCGGCGCATCGACCGGCGCGAGCCCGCGCGGCCCGCCGCGCGAGGCGGTGGCGAAAGGATTGTCCCGGCAGGCATCGAGAATGACGATGTTCACCCGGCTTTTCGACGAGTTCATCACGCCGAGGAAATCGTTGATGTTGATCGCCTCCAGGTCGATCTCATCCTCGCTGGCGATATTGGCGGACACCGGAATGAGATAGTTCTCGCCCTTCACCTGCGCGCCATGGCCGGCATAGTAGAACAGTCCGGCCTCCACCTCGCGCTCGCGCAATTGCCGCCCGAATGCGAGCATGGCGCGCTTCATGGTTGAAAGGTCGGCGTCGATCAGCCGCGTCACCTGGAACCCGGCATCCTCCAGAGCGCTGGCCATCAGCTCCGCGTCGCGTGCGGGATTGGCGAGCGGCGGGGCGTGCCTGTAGCCGGAATTGCCAACCACGAGCGCCACCCTTTGCGCAAGCGCGGGCATGGCGAGGGCGGCAACCAGCAGAAAGGAAAGCAGGAAGCTTCGCAAAATCGCAATCATGCATTCATCCGGCAGGGCCATGATCCATCGGGTGCATTAATGCGTCGGGGCCGCCCTTCGCGTCAACAACGCGCCTGCGCCCGCTCCGCGCAAACACGCGTCGCCGCCCAGCCTTTACCCCGACGCCGGCTTGTGAAAAACTCGACCTGCCGCACATGTCGGCATCGCAATCTTTCGGAAAAGCAGGAGCAAGCGGCGAAATGTCTGCCACTTCATTGCGCCATGCCGACCGCGGCGTCGCCTTCGCAACCCTTTGCCTGATCGCATGGCTGGCGGTCGGCTTGTTCGCAAGCGCCGCGCCCGCGCGCGCCGGCATGGAGCCGGGGCCGGGAAATGCCTGGCTGACGATCGCCAGCCGCAGCAATCCGAACGACGCAATCGCGATGGCGCAGCAATATGCCGCCCAGTTTCCGACGGTCGTCGTGTTCGAGGGATCCAACGGCTATTACGCGATCTCGCTGGGCTGGATCGACAAATACAATGGCCAGCAATTGCTGGGCGATCTGAAAGCGCGCGGCGCCGTCCCCGACGACAGCTATTTCACCATCGGCGCGCGCTTCGTTCGCGCGATCTGGACCGCCAGCGGCGCATCGGCCTATGATTTCCGGCAATTGGCCGGGGCCACACAGATCGGTCGTCTGGCGCGCGCCGCGATACCCTCGCAACCATCGCCCGGGGCAACGCCGTCCCGGACGGGTGTGGTGGGCGGCCTTGAGGCTAGCGGCGACAATTTTCTCTCGCTTCGCGCGGGACCGGGCTCCGGCTATCAGGAACTGGCGCGCATGCGCGCCAATACCCGCCTCAACATAACGGGATCGAGGGGCGGCTGGCTGCAGGTATCGCTCTCCAACGGCATGCAGGGATGGGCGTTCGGCAAATATGTGCGCGCGGATGTGCCGCTGATCGGCCCCTCGCAAACCGCCAACGCGCCCTCGGCCGGTCAACAACAGCGCGACGTTCCGGTCATCGGGCCGGAGCCGGCGCCGCAACAGGCCGCGCCCCGCCCTGCCCCCCAGCCGCAGGAGCAGGTCGCCAAGCTTCCCGAGACCAAGGCGCCGCCGGCCGTGGAAACCAGCCAGCCGGTCGCGCAGCTGGCCGACCAGAAGCGCGTCGCGCTGGTCATGGGAAATTCGAAATACCGCAACACCACGGAACTGGCGAACCCGAAAAACGATGCAGCCGCGATGGCCGAGCGGCTCAAATCGCTCGGCTTCACCGTCATTTCCGGACTCGACGGAACCAAGAACGACATGGAGCTGGCGGTCCGCGAATTCGTCAAGATCCTGCCCGATTCCGACGTCGCCCTTTTCTTCTATGCCGGCCACGCCATGCAGGTGAACGGGAAGAACTACATCATCCCCGTCGACGCCAAGCTGGAGGATTCCACCGCGCTCGATTTCGAGACGATCGACCTCGGCGTCATCCTCAGTTTCATGGGCGGCGAGAACCGCATCTCGATCGCCCTGCTGGACGCCTGCCGCGACAACCCGATGTCGAGGACCTTCGCCCGCAATTTCAAGGCATCGCGCTCGGCCTTCATCGGTCGCGGCCTGGCTGCGCCGGCGACCGAGGGCGGGGAAATGCTGATCGGCTTCGCCACCGCTCCCGGCGAGGTCGCGCTGGACGGCGAAGGCGCGAATTCCCCCTTCACCACCGCGCTGCTCAAGCACATCTCGGAGAAGAACCTGGATGTCGAACTGATGCTGAAGAAGGTGAAGCGCGACGTTTATGAAGCAACGGGGCGTGCTCAGGAGCCATGGCACAATTCCGCCCTGCGCCGCGAATTCTATTTCAACCCGGTCCGATAGATCGTGCCCGGGGCGGCGCCTATCGCAGGCGCCGTTCCCGTTCTCCGCCATGCCTCAGCGCGACGCTGTCGCGCGCGCAATGCGGCGCGCCGCTGCACCGCGTCTCGGTATTGCTGTCGGCGGGATTATGCCTGCCGGGCATGAGCGAAGCCGCCAGGATTGCGGCTGTCGAAAGTGCAGTCGCAAACAGCGCTGCAGGCAATGCACCAGGCTTCATGATTCCTCCGCGAAACGATCCCCGTCTGCGGCAAGGATCGCGCATCGCGGTTGCGCGAGACAATCGCGCGCTTCGCCGCTGCGTCATCAGGGCGCAAGCTCAAGCGGCAAGAATGCCCGGCATTCCCGAATGCGTTCCCGTGAGGACCAAGCTCAGTGGTTGTTGCGCGGCACGCCGCCTTCCGCGACCCGCTGGAATGCCGGCGCGTCCTTGAGAACCATGCCCTGGTCGAACTGGGCGACGTTTTCGCGGAAGAGTTTCTGCCACGGCGTCTGGTGCGCCGGGACACGGTAACCGCCCTTCGCCTCCAGCTCGGCCCGCCTTCGGCCCCATTCGTCCTTGTCGACCAACGCGTCGACGCGCCCAGCCTTCAGATCGACCCGGAGGGTGTCGCCCGTCTGCAGCAAAGCCAGCCCGCCGCCGGCAGCGGCCTCCGGCGAGGCGTTGAGAATCGATGGCGAACCCGAGGTGCCCGATTGCCGCCCGTCCCCGATGCATGGCAGCGAAGCGACCCCGGCCTTGAGCAGATAGGCCGGCGGACGCATGTTCACCACCTCCGCGCCGCCCGGATAGCCGATCGGACCCGTCCCGCGCATCACAAGGATGCAATTCGCATCGATTTCCATCGCTGGATCGTCGATGCGATGATGATAGTCCTCCGGTCCGTCGAAGACGACCGCCCTGCCCTGGAACGCCTCCGGATCATCCGGGTTCGAGAGATAGCGGTCCCTGAAATCGGGAGAAATGACGCTGATTTTCAGGATCGCGGAATCGAACAGGTTGCCGCGCAGGTTCTGGAACCCTGCGCCGTGCTTCAGCGGCTCGGCGCAGGTGCGGATCACCGCCCTGTCCTGAACCGTCGCCTCGGCGCAGTTCTCGCCGATCGACCGCCCGTTTACGGTCAACGCCTGCGGATTGGGCAGAACGCCGGCCGCCATCAACTCGTTGACGACGGCGGGAACCCCGCCCGCATGATGGAAGTCCTCGCCGAGATATTCGCCCGCGGGCTGCATGTTGACCAGCAGGGGAATGTCGCGCCCGATCGAATCCCATTCGTCATTGTCGAGATGAACGCCCAGATGGCGCGCGATGGCGTTGAGATGGATCGGCGCATTGGTCGAGCCACCGATGGCCGAATTGACCACGATGGCGTTCTCGAAAGCCTGCCGCGTCATGATCTTGGCGGGCGTCATGTCCTCGCGCACCATGTCGACGATGCGCTGTCCGGTGCGGTAGGCCATCTGTCCGCGCTCGCGATAGGGCGCGGGAATGGCCGCCGAGCCCGGCAATTGCATGCCCAGCGCCTCGGCCAGGGAGTTCATCGTCGAGGCGGTTCCCATGGTGTTGCAGAACCCGGTGGAAGGCGCCGAGGAAGCCACCAGTTCGGCAAAGCCGGCGGCGTCGATCTTGCCGGCGGCGTGCAGTTCGCGCGCCCGCCACACGATCGTGCCCGAACCGGTGCGCTCGCCCCGGTGCCAGCCGTTCAGCATCGGCCCGACCGAGAAGGCGATCGCCGGAATGTTGACGGTCGCGGCCGCCATCAGGCAGGCAGGCGTTGTCTTGTCGCAGCCGATCGTCAGAACCACGCCGTCGATCGGATAGCCGTACAGCGTCTCCACGAGGCCGAGATAGGCAAGGTTCCGGTCGAGCATCGCCGTGGGCCGCTTTCCGGTCTCCTGGATCGGATGCACCGGGAACTCGATGCAGACGCCGCCGGCCGAAACGATACCCTCGCGCACCCGCTTGGCGAGTTCGATGTGATGGCGATTGCAGGGCGACAGGTCTGAGCCGGTCTGCGCAATGCCGATGATCGGCTTGCCGGACTGCAATTCCTCGCGCGTCAGCCCGTAATTGAGGTAGCGCTCCAGATAAAGCGCCGTCATCTCCGGATCGTCCGGATTGTCGAACCACAGGCGCGAACGCAGCTTGCTCTCAGTCATCATGCCATCCTTCGGAAATTTCGGGCGAAGCTACCCCACAACGGCACATTTGGCGACGGGGGATCGCGGCCGCCCGCATCAGCGGCGGCGCGTCAGCTCGCCCGGCTCGCCAGGCGGCTGTCGAGCAATTCGCCGGCGCGCGCCAGCATCGGATAGGCGATCTGCGAAAAGGCGGAGTTGATCTCCTTGAGCGCGCGCGTCGTCTCCTGATGGATATTGCTCGTCTCGATGCTTGCGACCTTGCCCTGCCGCAGCCGGTCCAGATGCTTGGC
>JAUIBM010000274.1 GCA_030428345.1 Alphaproteobacteria bacterium
GTAGTAGGCGGAAAGAAGGTTGTCCATGCGGGCCTGGGCGACCGCGCCGTCCCAGCGCAGCGTGCCGACCACGTCCATGCCCATCTGGCCGGAAACGATCACCACCTTGCCGGAGTCGATCAGCGGCTGCAGCACGCTCATCGCGCCGTTGTAGAAGAAGAAGGCGTTGTTGTCGTCCGGCGAACCGCCGAAGAGCTCGACATTGTAGGGGCCGTCTCCGAAACGCTCCTTGAGTCCGTTTACCAGCGAGGTCGCCTGCTGGACGCCGACCTTGAAATTGTCGAACGTCGCATAATAGTCGACATTGCCGCTGTCGCGGATCAGTCGGTCATAGGCGATGACCTTGATGTCCGCAGCGGCTGCGTTTTCCAGGGCGTTGGAGAGGGTCGTTCCGTCGATGGCCGCGATGACCAGGACCTTCACGCCCTTGGTGATCATGTTCTCGATCTGGGCGAGCTGGTTCGGAATATCGTCTTCAGCATATTGCAGGTCGGTGTCGTAGCCGGCCTTCTTGAACTGCTCGACCATGGAATTGCCGTCGGAAATCCAGCGGGCGGAAGACTTGGTCGGCATCGCGATGCCGACAGTGCCCTTGTCCTGCGCGAAGGCAGGGGCTGAAAGCAACCCTGCGCCGAGCGCAACGGTCGCCAATGCGGAAATCAGTTTTCTCATTGATACCTCCCGGTAAGCAAAACCGCTCCGCCAAGGCCTCGCCTTGCGGACGGAATGCAGATAGTCAAGTCCGGATCCTCCTGATCCTGGCGGCAGGCTATCGATCTTGCTGCTTATCAATCAAATGAATAAACTGGCCATCTGCATATCAAAAATGGTAAGTCGCCAGTGCCAAATCTCTCCAATCGCATTCACCCCAGGCATCTGCAGCTCATTCTGGCGATCCGCGAGACCGGTCAGTTGGCGCTGGCGGCCGAACGTCTTTCCATGACCCAGCCCGCAGCCTCGCGCATGCTGGTCGCGATCGAACGCACCATCGGCATGAATGTGTTCGAGCGCCATCCCAAGGGCATGACGGCGACACTGGCGGGCGAGGTGTTGTCCCGCAACGCCATGAGCCTGCTCAACGGCCTCGACCAGACACTGCGCGAGATCGATGCGATCAATTCGGGGCGCGCCGGGGTGATCCGCGTCGGCGCGGTGACGGGCGGTGCAGTCGCCTTTGTCATTCCCGCGATCCGGGAATTGAAAAGAACGGCGATCGGATCGGAAATCCATGTGGATGTGGCGCCGAGCAATGTTCTCATCGACAGCCTTCTCAAGGGCGAGCATGATTTCGTGTTGTCGCGCATTCCGCCGGGCACGGATGCCCGCCAGTTCGAGATCCGCCGGGGCCGGGTCGAGCTCATCCAGTTTCTGGTGCGCCGCGATCATCCGCTTACCGGGCGCGAGGGCCTGCGTCTTGCCGATCTGGCTGGATTCGAATGGGTCATCCAGGCGCCCCAGACGCCTCTGCGCCAGGCGGTCGAGGAAGCGTTCGTCAGCCGCGGGCTCGAACTGCCCAGCGAAATGGTCAACACCACGTCCCTGCTGTTCATGATCGCCTATCTGGCTTCCTCGAACGCGATCGCCCCGATCTCGCGGGAAGTGGCCGAACTCATCGGGCCGGGATCATTCGGTGGCAGCGTCGTCGCGCTGGAGGTTGCCGAGCCGATCATCGTTCACCCCTACCATCTGATCAGCCGCAAGAACCAGATCGCCAGTCCGCTCGCCATGCGCCTGCGGGAGCTCGTCTTCAAGGCGCTGAACGCGCATAGCGGCCCGTCGGAAACCGAATCCGCCTGAAGCGGAATGCAGGCGTACGCCAGAGGCAGATCGAGTAATATCTGACATTTCAGATATTCCCGGCAGCCCGTGACTCTAATATCGTTGTCAGTACTGATTCGCGCCCATCCTGGGCGAATTCCTGTGGGGTATCAACTTGTACGCGAGCGGAAGCCGTTCCGACGACCGAAGATTGTGTAGCGGAGCGTGCAATGCCGCCAAGGCGGAATGCCCGACATGCGATTTCCCTTTTTTCTCAACTGCTTCTCAAGAATTGCGCAGTCGTATTCAACGCGATCTTAACCTGTCTCAGGCTAGTGTCTGCCCGCAAGCACAGAAGTTTGGGGGAACTAATGGAAAAGAAGATCGGCGTATCAGCCGCACTCGCGGCGCTCATTTTCGCCGCCGGCATCAATACGAGTGCCGCCAGCCAGGAATGTTGCTCACTGGACGATCAGGCGCGATCGATCGCCTCGCTGAACTCCCCGGAAAAGCTGGAGCGCGAACTCGCCGGCCTTCGCTCGAACGATCCCGCCAGCCCGCTCATCCCGGTCCTGATCACGCGCATGGTGCAGACCGCGCAGCTTACGCCCGCTTCCAACCTTTCCGATTCTCAAGTTTCCGGACCTTACTGAGCCGCCATCGCGCGAGCCTGGCGGAGAGTATTGAAGAAAGCGTCGGCTCACGCCGGCAGCAGAGGGGGGCCCGCGCGCCGGCACCATTCCGGCGCCGGGCATCGTGATGGCAATGGAGCCGCAGGCACGGTCATCCCTGCCGGCTTCGCCCAAAGCCGGCGAAGACCGGTTTGACGTCATCATCCTTGCCGACATGACGCGCCGCGGCGATATCGGCCTGAGGATCGCCGGCGAATGCCGTATCCAGGCAGGGATGGGACTGCGCAGCGGACTGATCCACATCTCTTCCAACCGGGCCGGCGGCCAGCTTTCTCCCGATATTCAGGAATGCGTCCGCAACCGCACGGCCGAGGTCGTCGACCTCGAGCGGCGCGTCCATACCCGCCTGGCGGTCGTCCACTCCCCCAATTCACTGTCCGAATTCCCGTCGGCCCTGCTGAACCTTAGCGCCGACAAGGTGGTCTTCGTTCACGACCGGTCTCCCAACCCGGCGGTCATGGGTCGATGGCTGGGATTGTCCGTCGGACCGGTCTGCTGGGCGCCGACCAATCGATGGGTGCGCGCCGCCCTTGAGCAGCTTCATCTTCCCATCCCCATCGAAGCCGCCGATTGGCGTCCTGTCGCCGTTGGAGGCCCGCTGCCCAGCAGGGCGAGGCGGCGACTGGCCGCAATCGGCCATATCGGCGCGGGCGGCCGAGGGCAATGGCCCGCTTCCAAGCAGGCGCTCCTGAGCCTCCTGCCCGCGAACGGCAATGTCGATGTCAATGTACTCGTCGCGCCTCCCGGCGAAGTGTTGACCGGCGGCAAGCCCCCGCCCGCCTGGAAGATATTTGGTGCGGGCGACATCTCGGTTCCGAAATTCCTATCGCTGGTCGACGCGGTGGTCTTCTTCCCGTCCGTCGAGATACCCGAACTCCCGGATGCGGCTATCGCCGCAGCCATGGCCGCCGGCAAGCCGGTATTTACCTCTCCGCGCTTCCACCAGCACTACGGACCGGGACCTGTCTATTGTGAGGTCGAGGAAGCGGTCGCACAGATCGTCGACCTGATCAGGGACGAGGACGCCCTCTCCCGCACGGTCGACGCCGGCATGGAACAGGCGCAATTCCAGTTTCCGGCCGAGGCCCATCGCGAGCGCATTCTGCGCCTGACCGGCAGGCAGTCGCGCACCGCTCGCGCTCCGCGCCGTACTGGCGCGCCCCACACCCCGCGCGCCTTGTTCGTGCCGTCGAACGGCGTTGGCCTCGGCCATGTCGGCCGCATGCTGGCGATTGCCCGACGCGCCGGGGGCAGGTTCGAACCCATGTTCGCCACGCTCGCGCAGGCGGTTCCGCTCATCGAGAACTTCGGCTTTCATTGCGAATACATCCCCTCGCTTTCCGATACGCATGCCGATCCATTCGTCTGGGACAACTGGCTGCGCGCCGAACTTTCGCGGCTGATCTGCGGCTATGACATCGACATGCTGGTGTTCGATGGCAACAACCCGACGAACGGTCTGGTAAGCGCCGCGCTCTCGCAGCCGCCCTGCGCGCTGGTGTGGGTCAGGCGCGGCATGGGCAAGGAGACGCCCTCCCCTTGGCTCGACAATGCCCGTTTCTTCGATCTGATCCTGGAGCCGGGCGAACTGGCCGCCGACCGCGACACCGGCCCAACGGCGCGACGCCGCCACGAAGCCCGGACGGTTGGGCCGATCAGGCTACTGGACGAACATGAATTGCTGCCGCGCGCGGATGCGGCGGCGGCCCTCAATCTTGATCCGGCCCGCCCGGCGGTGCTGATCCAACTCGGATCGGGATCGCATCGCGATGTAATCGCGCTGGTCGATGCGGCGGTCAAAACCCTGCGGCAGTTCGACGGCGTGCAGATCGTGGTGGCCGAATGGGAAAACGCCGCCGGCCCGATGTCCCTTTGGCCGGGCACGCGGGTCGTAAGCGGATTTCCGCTCAGCCGCTATTTCAGGGCCTTCGATTTCTCCATCGCCGCAGCCGGCTACAATACCGTGCACGAGGCGATCGAATTCGGTCTTCCCTGCATCTTTGTTGCCAACACGCACGCCGCGATCGATGACCAGGCCGCCCGGGCCGGTTTCGCCCAGGACGCGGGCGCGGCGATCGCGCTTCCCGAGGATGAGTTGTTCCAGCTTCCCGCGGTTTGTGAGGTCATGCTCGATCCGCGCGCTCAGGAGGTCATGCGCGGCAAGTGCGCCGCGCTGCGGCGCGACAATGGCGCGGCGGCCGCGGCCGATGCCCTCGCATCCTTGATAGGCGCAGCATGAAGCAGTCCAAATCGACGACCCCGCGCAAATCTTCCAGACCGGCCGATCCGCACGCCACTGCCCAGCAGCGCGCGATGGATGCCGTGCTCGGAATTCTCGACGCCTATGAGGGCGTGGGCCGTGCCGCCGACCGGCTGGTGCTGAAGCCGGTCATTGCCACGCCCGGGCGAACGCAGGGCAAGAGCGACGCGAGCATTGCGTTCCAGCCGCCACGATATGAGGGATGGCCGTGCCTCTCATTGCCAAAAAAGGGGATGATTCCCCGCCCAGGGCTCGGGCAGACCGCTCCGGACCCGGGACCGACGAGCCCGTCGGTGGCGATCGCACTGTTCGGTCTCGACGCGGCGCAGGCGGCTTCGGCAGTCGAGCAGATATGCGCCCAGCAGCGCCGTTCGGGAAGCTTCGTGCCCGTCTTCCTGACCGATCTTTCGGTTCACGGGGTGTTCCGCCGC